>JAJYBT010000004.1 GCA_021778875.1 Acidobacteriota bacterium
GCATCGCCGCCAACGGCGACTTTGCCAACAAGATCGGCACCTACAACGTGGCCATCCTGGCAAAGGAGCACGGCATTCCGTTTTACGTGGCCGCCCCATGGTCCACGATTGACACGGCGACGCCCACCGGCGACGCCATCCCCATTGAGGAGCGCAGCCCGATCGAGGTCACGCATCATGGCGGCAAGCAGCTCACGCCCAACGGCGTGGGCATCTGCAACCCCGCTTTTGACGTGACACCGGCCCGCTACATAACCGCCATCATTACCGAACGCGGCGTGCTGCGCGCGCCCTATCACGAATCGATCAAGGATATGGAGATGGTGGCAGGGTAAGCGCGACCGTCTACATTGTTAGTAGTGGTGCTTCCCCGCTCCTCCATTTTTCGCTTGCGGCACAAGTCGCTCGCGCGCGGCGTCGCGCTTTCGCTGGGCGCGTTCATGGTTAGTCTGCGCCTTGCGGGCTTTCCTCACATCGAGGCCCTGCACGGGTCCCGCTGGCAGGTGGCTGCCCTGCTGGCGGCCGCCTGGGGAATGGCCGAGACCATACGGTGTCTTGGCCGCAAGTGGAGCCTCTACCATGCCGGCGTGATGATCCTGCTCTACACCAATCTGATGATTCTCGCCCTGGTGGCCTTTCTGGTCGTCTACCCCTGAACAGGCGGCCGATGACCGTTTTTGCGGCGCAGCGCGAGACCCGAAACGACAAGCACCAGCGCCACCGCGCCGTAGACATAGTGCGGCCAGATTACCAGCCGCAGCATCACGCACTCCACCACAAGCCAGATCAGCAGGACAAGCCCCTGGAACGCCGTCCAGAGGCCGTAGCGCGGTTTCGCCATCATGACGAACCACAAAACCAAAAGCGCCAGCAGCCCGTTGAAGGCCAGCAGGATGATGCCCGGAATCAGATAGGAGTGGAATGGCGAATGCTGAAGCAGGCTGAGCGGCATTTGCAGCGCGGCGCCGCTCGGGTCAACGATCATGGGGATGGCGCCAGCCAGGGAACTCAACCCCAGAAACGCCAGTGCTGCCATTGCAATCACGCGCGCCGGGCTCATCACACCACCTCCCTCACACAGTCTGCGGGGAAGCTGGCTGAAGTTTACCGCATTTTGCCTGTTCCCTTTCAGATTTCCCGTGTAGCATGGGCAGTGCATACGCAGCACCCGCAGTCAAAGGCCGGACGTCGTACTTTCTCAGCCAGCAGATGAAAAACCATTCAAAGACACACGGGAGGAAGAGAGATGCTGAAGGGATTTCGGGATTTTATTCTCCGCGGTAATGTTGTCGATCTGGCGGTAGCCGTTATTCTGGGCACCGCATTCAACGCCATTGTGACTTCGCTGGTCGGCGATGTACTCAACCCTCTGATTGCGGCTACAATCGGCAAACCCGACTTCAGCAGCGTCATTCTGCACGTCGGCGGCGGCGCAATCAAGGTCGGCAACTTCCTCAACGCAGCGGTCTCGTTCCTCATCATTGCAGCTGTGGTCTACTTTGCCATTGTGCTGCCTTTGAACCACATGATGGCCCGGCTGAAGAAGCCCGCGCCCGATGCTCCGTCCTCCATGAAGACCTGCCCAGAGTGTCTGAGCGAAATTCCATTGGCCGCCAAGCGCTGCGCCCACTGCGCCCAGCCGGTGGTTTAATCCAGTTCCCGGAGCGGCCGGGAAAAGGCAAAGAACCCAAGAAACGTCACCATCGCCACGCCGGACATCAGCGCGAGAGCGTGCGGCGTGGCGATGTGACGAGACAATTCCCCGGCCAGCAGCGCCCCCAGCGGTGGCAACCCAAGGAAGCATGTTCCGTAGATGCTCATCACCCGTCCGCGCATCTCGTCGGATGAAAGATGCTGCATCGCCACGTTGACCGAGGAGATGGTGAGAATCATGCCGAAGCCTTCGAGCAGCATGAGGAACTCAGACAGCGCAAAGCTGTGCGAGTAACAGAAGGCCACCACAACGGCCATGACTCCGGCGCCTACCAATGACACAACCGCGCCGCGATGGCGGATGTTGCCCTGCCACGCCACAGTGATTGCGCCCAGCACCGCTCCGGCGCCCGAGCAGGCCAGCAGCCAGCCCAGCCCGCTCTCGCCGGCGTGCAGCTCGTCGCGTGCAAAGTAGGGAATGAATGTAAGCAGCGGAACCGTCAGAAAGCTGGCCACGCCGATCATCCAGATCAGCACAAGCATCTGCGGCTGGCCGCGCACGTAGCCGATGCCGGCACGCAGGCTGGCCAGCATGCTCTCCCTGCGCCGTTCCCGCTCCACCGGATAGCGGATGCGCGCCAGCGCCCACAGCACAGCCAGGAAGCTGACGCCGTTCAGAAAGAAGTTGCCCGCCACGCCGAAGACCGCCATGGCGTAACCGCCCAGCGAAGGCCCCAGAATACGCGACATGTTGAACTGCGCGGAGTTGAGGGCAATGGCGTTGGTCAGGTCCTCGCGCTGGACCAGCCGCGGCACCAGCGCCTGGTAGCTCGGCTGATTCATGGACATCGCCGTCCCGTTCAGAAAGGCAATCGCAACCAGTTCCCACACGGTGATCACCTTGAACCAGGCAAGCCCCGCCAGCAGAAACGCCAGAACCATCATGGTTGATTGCGTCATCAGCAGCAGCCTGCGCTTGTCGACGCGGTCGGCAATCACCCCGCCGAAGAGCGTGAAGAACAGGAACGGAATGGAGCCCGCGAAACCGACCACCCCCAGCCAGAACGGCGAGTTGGTGAGCACCAGCACCAGCCAGCCCTGCGCTACGTTCTGCATCCAGGTGCCGATGTTTGAGAGAAGGTTGCCGCTCCAGAAGAGCCTGAAGTTGGGGTTGCGCAGGGCACGCACCACCTGGGGAAGCCGGTTTGCTTCCTGCTGGGCCAGCGCACGGACTACCGCCGCGGCCTCTGCAGACCCGGAATTCTTCGTCGTGTCTTCCGACTGCCGTGCAGCGCTCAGAGCGGCTCGCCTCCGGACTTTAGTGTAAGCTGTGGCTAAATCGCGGAATGAGAGGGCGAAGGCTTTCCACGCAATCGTCCGGGATTCAAATGCTCTCATCGGCCATCGCCGGCAGCTTCGGCTTGGGCGCGATGAGAGTCCTGAGCGCGCTCGGCTCCGTTCCCTGCGCGTCAACTACTACAGGCGCCTCCGCGCCAAAGGGCTCTGGCCATGCTGATTCGCTACTCTCCGTATTTACTCCTCCTTGCTGTGATTCCCGGTTCTCAGGTGTCGAATGCCGGGCCGCATGCCGCGCCAGCGGCGGTCTTCGGATATAAGGACTTCAGCCAGCAGGCTGCCCTTGAAGCCAAATTCCTGGCCGTGCCCAGCGCCAGGCTGGCGGGTGAGGAACTGAAGACCCTGACCGCTGAGCCTCACATGGCCGCAACACCCCGGGACCACGAGACAGCCGAATATGTAGCGCAGATGTTCCGCGCGGCCGGTCTTGAAACCGAAATTGTGCCCTACCGCGTGCTGCTCAACCAGCCCAGCGTCGTGCGCGTTGAGGCCCGGAATGCCGCGGGCAAGCTGTTGATGAGCGGCCCCGAGCGCGAGCACGTCCAGGCGGACCCATTCCAGAACAATGCCCGGGTGGTGATGCCCTTCAATGGCTCCTCCGGCTCGGGAGACGTGACCGGCGAAGTGGTCTACGCCAACTACGGCCGCCTTGAGGACTTCAACCAGCTTGCCGCGAAGCACGTTGACCTGCACGGCAAGATCGTCATTGCCCGCTACGGAGCCAACTTCCGCGGCGTCAAGGTCTACCTGGCGGAGCAGCGCGGCGCAGCCGGCGTTCTGCTCTACTCTGACCCGCAGGACGACGGCTATGCCAAGGGCGACCCTTATCCCATGGGGCCGTGGCGGCCAGAGACAGGCGTGCAGCGCGGATCAGTGCAGTATCTCTTCAAGTATCCCGGCGACCCTGAGACGCCCGGCGTGGCCTCTACGCCGAACCTGCCGGACTCAGCGCGCATCTCGCCCGACGGCAACCAGCCTCACATTATCTCCATCCCCATCAGCTATCACGACGCCGCGCCGATCCTGCAGGCTCTGCAGGGACCCGGCGTGCCGGAAGGCTGGCAGGGCGCGCTGCCCTTCCACTACCACTTCGGCCCGGGCGGCGTCCGCGTCCACCTGGTGTCGCAGCAGGACTACCAGCGGCGCATTATCTGGGACGTCATCGGCAAGGTCAAAGGTGCGGAGCTGCCCGACGAGTGGGTCATCGCCGGCAATCACCGCGATGCCTGGGTCTATGGCGCGGTGGACCCCAACAGCGGCACCGCCGCCATGCTGGAGGCGGTCCACGGCATTGGCGCGCTGTTGCACGAAGGCTGGAAGCCCAGGCGCACCCTGATCTTCTGCAGTTGGGACGCCGAAGAGGAGGGCCTCATCGGCTCAACCGAATGGGTGGAGCAACACGCGCAGACCCTCGACCACGCCGTTGCTTACTTCAATACGGACGTAGGAGTCTCCGGCCCGGATTTCACCGCCGCGGCCGTGCCTTCGCTCAAGCAGTTCGTCCGCGAGATTACTGAGTCCGTTCCCAGCCCGCTGGGTGGCACGGTTTACGAAGAGTGGAGGCTCAACCGCGCCAGAAGCAAACAACACAGCGGCTCCGACGCGGCGCCCCAGCCCGACGAACAGGTGCAAGTCGGCAATCTCGGCTCCGGGTCGGATTTCACCCCGTTCCTGCAACATGCGGGCGTGCCCTCCACCGATGTCGGCTCCGACGGCCCGTATGGCGTCTACCACTCGACCTTCGACGACTATGCCTGGTTCACCGAGAACGCCGACCCGCACTTCGTTTACCTGAAGGAAATGGCGCGGGTTTTTGGTCTGGAGGCGCTGCGCATGGCCGATGCAGACGTGCTGCCCTACGACTACGAAGCGTATGCGCATGAGATCGCTACGTATCTGGACGCTGCCAAAAGCAAAGCAGCCGATACCGGTCTCAGCAAGCTGGACTTCAGCGCCGCACAAGCAGCGGCAGCGCGCTTTGCCGCCTCGGCGGCCAGGGCCCATGCAGCGCAGGCAGCGCCCTCCGGCAACCTTGCCCGGCTGAACGAGGCCCTGCGCCAGACCGAAACCGCGCTGCTGTCTCCCACAGGTCTTCCCAACCGGCCCTGGTACCGGCACACGATTTACGCTCCCGGCGAATACACCGGCTATGCGGCCGTGGTCATTCCCGGCGTGAATGAGGCCATTGACGCGCATGATGCCGGGCTGGCCGCCGAGCAGTTGACTGTTCTGGCGCAGGCGCTGGACCGCGCATCGCAAACCCTTGATTCCGCGCATTAAAACAGCACACAACCGGAGCTGGAATTCCGCCGGAAAGGCAGATGAAATGTGATTCAGGTCACACATCCTTCGCAGGATGGTTGACCCCACTCCCTTCCGCTCGTATCGTTGATGTTGACTATGAAGATTTCCCCGAACACTTTGCGGATTGGCATTGCGGTCGCCGTTATTGTTGGCACCATTGCCTGGCTCGCGATCTCCGGCGCCCAGGCCAGCAAGAGCTACTACGTCACCATCGCCGAACTCGGCGGCATGGGCGACAAGGCCTACCACAGCAATCTGCGCGTCGAGGGATTCGTAAAGCCGGGCTCCATTGAGCAGAGCGGCCCCAACGTCACGTTCTTGCTGGATGAGTTTGAGAGCCACTCTCCCAAGGCCGCAACGGGCCGCGTGCTCAAGGTTGTGTACAAGGGCTCTGAGCCGCCGCCGGACACCTTCAAGGACGATTCGCAGGCCCTGGCCATGGGCACCTATGGACGCGATGGCGTCTTCCACGCCACGGTACTGCAGGCTAAGTGCGCCAGCAAATACGGGCCAACCCAGCCCGGCGCCACACCCGCGCAGCCAGCCGCAGCGCCCGCCAGTTCGCGGTCTGCCGCCGCCACGCCCGCTTCACGCCCCGGCAACTTGGCTACTGCAAACTAACCGCATGACAGCGCCCGCTACAGAGGCCGCCAGCTCGCCCCTTTGCGCCCGTCTTGACCAGGTCTCAAAGCTCTTCGGCTCCTTCGCAGCGCTGCGCCAGGTCTCTGTGGATCTTGAGCCCGGACGCTGCTACGTCCTCATCGGCGAAAACGGCGCGGGGAAGTCAACGCTGCTGCGCATTCTGGCCGGCCTGCTGCGCCCCAGCCATGGCACCATCAAAGTCTTCGGCAACAACGAGCCCCACGAGGTGCGCGGGCGCATCGGCTACATGAGCCACGCGCCCATGCTCTACGACGAGTTGACCGCCCAGGAGAATCTGCGCTACTTCGCCAGCCTCTACCCCCTGCGCGCGTGCCTTGCACCGGCAGAAGCGCTGCGCATGGTGGGGCTGGACCCGGACCTGACCCGCACTCTCGGCCAATACTCGCAGGGCATGCGCCAGCGCACCTCACTAGCCCGCGTGCTGCTGCCGGCTCCGGAACTGCTCCTGCTCGACGAGCCGTTCTCCAACATGGACGTGGAGAGCGCCCGCCTGATGGTTGAGTTGCTGGCCGGGTTCCGCCACGGTAGCCGCACCATTGTCATCACCACCCACCAGCGCGAGCTGGCTGCCCCCATCGCAGACTGGGTGCTTGCCCTGCGCGCTGGCCGGGTGGCGTCCTTCGAACACGGGAGCCCAACGCTATGAAGACCAACGGCGCGCGCTTCCTTGAAAACCTGGGCATCGCATTCGAGCTGCGCGAATACGATGTAGACCCGGAGGATTTGTCCGCGATGACCGTGGCCAGGAAGATCGGCATGCCGGCCGAGCAAGTCTTCAAGACGCTGCTGACCACTGGCGGACCGGGCACGTACGTCTTTGCCGTTATTCCCGGAGATGCCGAACTGGACTTCAAGAAACTGGCCCGCGTGGCGAACCTGCGCAAAGCCGAGATGGTTTCCCTCAAGGACGTGCAGCCGCTGACCGGCTACATCCGCGGCGGCGTTACCGTCTTCGGCGCTAAGAAGCCCTACCCCGTTTTCGTGGATGAGACCGCGATTCTCTTCGACCGAATCAGCGTCTCTGCGGGAACTCGCGGAACGCAGCTTATCCTGAGTCCGAACGACTATCTGCGCGCCGCGGAAGCCCAAACCGCAGACCTGACGAAATCCAACGCCCCGGAGGGCCGCGCCTGATGCCCCGCGCCCTCTGGACTCATCTCGTAAAAGACTTGCGCATCGAGTGGCGCTCGCTCGACGCAATTGTTTCAATGCTGTTCTTCTCCGGGCTGGTCGTGGTGCTGTTCTCCATCGCATTCGACCCGCGCGGAGCATTCTCGCAGCAGATCGCCGGCGGCGTGCTGTGCGTGGCCACGATGTTTGCCTCCGTGAGCGCGCTTAACCAGGCATGGGCGCGGGAGATTCGCCACCAGGTGATGGACGCTCAGCGCATGGTGCCCTCCTCCGGCGCAGAACTTTTTCTGGCAAAAGCGATTGCGAATTTTCTCTTCGTCTCCATCGTCCAGGTGCTGCTGGCTCCGTTCTTTTTCATCTTTTATAACCTCCACATCGCGGGGCAGGCCTGGCTGCTGGCGCTGGTTCTGCCTCTCGGCACCTGGGCGCTGGTGGGTAATGGCATTTTCTTTGCCGCGCTGTCGATTCGCAGCCGCAACCGCGAGCTGCTGCTGTCGCTGATTCTGTTTCCGATCTTCATTCCGGCGCTGCTGGCCATGGTGCAGGCCACCACGGCCATCCTCACTGGCGAAAGCGACCCGTCGCTCTGGATCAAGATGCTGGTTGGATACGACATCATCTTCACCACCGTGAGCTTGCTGCTGTTCGACGTCGTCTTCCACGCGGAGTAGGTCATCCACCCGCCGATGGAGACCCCACCGCCGCGCGCATCGTAAACTGATAGAGTTCGTTCAGGATGTTCGCATGAAAAAGCTTGCCATAGGCCTCTACGCCGCCGTCACCATCGCTCTGATGCTCTGGGGCTACTACCAGGCCATCTATGTTGCGCCAACAGACGCCATGCAGGGCGAAATCTTCCGCATTATTTTCTACCACGTGCCGTCGGCAATCGTGGCCTTCGTCTTTTTTGGCATCAGCCTCCTCGGCTCCATCGGCTTTCTGTCGTTCCGGCGCAACCAGCCGGAGTGGGCACAGGTCTCAGATGCCTGGGCGCTGGCCGGGGCTGAGGTGGGCGTGGTCTTCTGCACCGTTGTCCTGACCACCGGGCCCATGTGGGGCCGCCGCGCATGGGGCATCTGGTGGACATGGGACGCGCGCCTCACCACCACGCTCGTGCTGTGGCTCATCTACGTCAGCTATCTGCTGCTGCGGCGCTTCGCCGCCGGGCCGCAGGTGCAGACTCTGGCCGCCGTGCTTGGCATCTTCGGCGCGCTCGACGTGCCCATCGTTTACATGTCCAACCGCTGGTGGCGCACCCAGCATCCGGCGCCTGTGTTCGGCGGCGCGCAAGGCTCGGGCATGGACAAATCCATGCTGGTGCCTTTCCTCTGGAACATGCTGGCGTGGTTTGCGTGGGGAGTGTTCATCCTCATCCTGCGCTATAACGTGGAGCGCAAACACCAGCAGTATGCCGCCGAGGAAGCCCAGGCGGCCCTCGAGAGCGCCTGAGCGCGGGCAGTATCGTATCCGAGACGAGGAGGAATATGGATCAAGCAGCCGTACTCGACCACGAATTTGTTGTTGCCGCCTACACCATCACGTGGGTTATCCAGTTGAGCTACCTGGCCTGGCTGGGCCTGAAGTGGCGCGCGGAAAAGCGCAACGCCGAACGCAGGGCGCGCAGCGCCAGCTGAGGCCTTGCCGGAGGGACCGGACGCCCGTCTGAAAACAGCAGGCTCCGTTCACCCAGAATGCTCTAAACTAATGGTCTGAGGCGCAAGTGATGTTAGTCGTAATGAAGGCGCAGGCCACGCCGGAGGAAATTCAGGCGGTCTGCGAACATATCGAGCAATTAGGGTTCCGTGCCCATCCGCTTCCCGGCGCACAGCGCACCGCCATCGGCATCACCGGCAATCCGGGAGAGATTGATCGCGGCAACTTCGAGGATCTGGCCGGCGTGGCGGATGTCATCCGCGTCTCCAAGCCCTACAAGCTGGCCAGCCGCGACGTAAAGGAAGAAGACACCGTCATCCGCTTTCCCGGCACGGACGCCACCATCGGCGGGCGCGATCTGGCCATCGTTGCAGGCCCCTGCTCCATCGAGAGCCGCGAGCAGGCCTTCGCCATCGCCGAGCAGGTGGCGGCAATCGGCGCGCAGTTCTTCCGCGGAGGCGCCTACAAGCCCCGCACTTCGCCCTATGCCTTCCAAGGGCTGGGCATTGAGGCGCTGCGCATCATGGCTGAAATCCGCGCGCGCTTCGGCATGCGCATTATCACCGAGGCCATTGACAACGAAACCCTCGACCTGGTGGCCGAGTGGGCCGACGTCATCCAGATCGGCGCGCGCAACATGCAGAACTTTTCGCTGCTGAAGCACGCCGGCCGCCTGCGCAAGCCCGTGCTGCTGAAGCGCGGCATGAGCGCCACCCTCGACGAGTTCCTGATGGCCGCCGAGTACATCATGAGCGAGGGCAACTACGAGGTCATTCTCTGCGAGCGCGGCGTGCGCACCTTTGCCGACCACACCCGCAACACGCTGGACCTGAGCATTGTGCCCGCGGTGCAGCGTCTCAGCCATCTGCCCATCCTGGTCGATCCAAGCCACGGCACCGGCAAGCGCGACAAGGTGCTGCCCATGGCCCGCGCGGCGGTTGCCGTCGGCGCGGACGGCATCCTTGTTGAAGTGCATCATCAGCCGGAAAAGGCGCTCTCCGATGGGCCCCAGTCCATCTATCCCAGCCAATTCGCCGAGATGATGGACGAAATCGAGCAGATCGCCCCGGTCGTGCATCGCACTCTGCCCCGCGGCATCCACGTCGAAACCGCTGTTGCGGGTACGCATGACGGCCAAGCCAGCTAAGCGCGGATTCGCAGGCTTCAGATGCGGCCGGGGGGGTGGCTTTTCGGCCGCCTGCCTGCTTGTCCTGGCCCTCGCGGGCTGCCGTCCCCATGACTTTCCCCAATACCCGCCCAACTATCGCGAATTTGCGTACGTCACCAACGGCGGCAGCGGCACCGTGTCGGTGTACGACGTTGTCAACCTGCGCCTGGACCGCGAGTTGCCCGTGGGGCAGAATCCGGTAGATGTAGTAGCCAGCGTCAACCGCAATGAAGTTTACGTGGTGAACTCCGGGGCGCCTGGCTCGCAGGGTTCGGTTTCCGTCATCAATGCGGAGAACAATGCTGTGGTTGCGGCGATTCCGGTGCGCAGGCGGCCCGTGGCGCTTGCACTGGCTCCGGCAGGCGATCTGGCATATGTGGCCAACTCGGGATCAAACAGCATTTCCGTCCTCGACCTGAAGGCGCGGCGCGAAATTGCGGTCATCGGGACCGGCGAGGAGCCAGCAGCGCTGCGCGTCTCTCCTGACGGCAAGACGCTGGTGGTTGCCAATCGCAAAGGCAATTCAGTCAGCTTGATTGACGCTGCCACGCGCCAGGTGAGCTCGGTCTTTGAAGGTTGCCCCGGCGCCAGCGATGTCGTCGTATTGCCCGACTCATCCAAGACGTTTGCCGCCTGCTCCGGCGGTCGCCAGGTAATGGCGATTGCTTTGGCGCGGCCAGATGCGCACCCGGCCAGGCCGGCCCGCGTGGAGTCTCTGCTTGACGTGGGACGCGCGCCGGTGCAGTTGGCCCTGAAGCCTGACGGCGGCGAGCTGTTCGTCCTCAATTCCCTCTCAAACACGATTTCAGAAGTAGTCACCGGCACAAACGATGTGGGTGGCGCCTACATGATGGGCGACTTTCCGGTTCGCGGACTTGTCTCCGCGGACAATTCGCTACTCTACGTGGCCAACCTGCGCTCGCAAGAAATAGCGGTCTACGCCATTGATGACGGCAAGCGTGAGGGTTCCGTGCGAGTTGGCGACGGACCTTCAGCACTTGCATTCTCTGCCGCGGGGCACCTGCTCTTCGTGGTGGATACGCGCTCCGACGACGTGGCGGTTGTGCGCACCTCTTCGCTCTCTTTGGCGGCCTTCACCATGCTGCCTGCGGGGCGCGGGCCGAATGCCATTGCCGTCAAAGCGTTCAATGTACCGAAATAACGCGCGAAGATGCAACGAGGTTGAATGGGACCCGCGCGGGTATATCTTGCCTAACCTGCGCCCTGCCTGCCCCCGGTGCGCGCCACGCTGAACTGTGCTCCAGCAAAGAGAATCAGGCCGGACAAATATGCCCAGAACAGCAGGCCCACCGAAACATAGAACGGGCCGTAAAGCGCCTTCAGATCCAGATGTGGCAGCAAAGCGCCATAGAGATTCCTGCCCATCAGCCAGATCACGCCGGTCACAATCGCGGTAGGAAGAACCTGACGCGGGGCGACTTTGCGATTGGGCAAAAGCCAGTAAATGGAAAAGAAGAAAAGGATCGACGCCACGCCTGTTGTCAGTGACATCCACACATAACTCAGCCCGCGAAATACAAAGTTATCCGTGTGATGAAAGAAGACGAAGGTGAGCAGGTCGCGCTGCCACGCTCCAAGCAGAACGCAAGCCATGGCCAGAGCCAGCATGAGCAGAGCCAGCCCAAATGCCACTGCCTGATTCATCAGGTAATTCCGGCTCCTGGCCACGCCCCATGCCTGATTCAAAGCGACCTCGAGCGGCAGAAAGATTCCCGTGCATGAGATCAGAATCATCACCAGCGAAAGCGCCTGTACACCCTGGTGCGCCGCCGCCAGCGACAGATTGGTCGCAACCCATTCCTGATTGGAAGGCAGAAAATAACGCACAAAATCGCTGACTACATCCGCCATGGTGCGCGAGCGAAAAACCGAGATGGCCAGCGTATAGAGCAGAACAATCAGGGGGATGAAGGAAAGAATCGCGTTGGCCGCAACGCTGAAGGCATAGGTATGCACTTCGCTGTCCAGCAGATAGTTCACAAGCGCCGCGCCATCCGTGCGCAGGCGATACCACTTGGAACTCTCGGCCGCGTCAGACGCGTCAACCACTTCATCAGCTTCGATCAACGGGCCGGTTCGAGTGCCTGCATTCGGGACGTCCGTCACAAATATCTCTTTACGTAAGGAATTCTTGGGAATTACTGCCCAGCACAGCAGCAGGCAAGCCCCTTGCTTCTAAGGATAGCTGTTCGCAGACGCCTGACGCCGGAGCACGAAACCCCGAGCTGGAGGCTCCGTACCCGGAGTTGGGCAGCCCGGACGCTCTGCCAGGGCAGTTGTTTTGGCCGTGCCTGATTTATTTGTAATGTATTAAAGTCCTGAGCCAGAATTTTATACTTTAATCAACATTCACCCGCAAGGTGCTGTTTCATCTGCGACTTCCAGCTCATTTTCTGCTTGCATACTCTTTATTTTCCTGCCATAAAGGAGAGCACAGTACACCCTCGGCGTACTGTTTCGGAATCAATGGAAGGCCGTTAGCTTTGGATGTTTTGGTTGTTGGAGAGCACAACTCAGGTAGGTTATCGAGCTGCCAAGGCGCACGCATGACGCGCGCTCAGGCGGCTCGTGGCATATCTGGGCCGGTTTGGTTCTTCGTGGAGAGTTCTGCTCTGCCGGGTGCGGCGGAACTGTCTGCAGCGAAGAGCCGTGGTGTTGCGCTCGCCACAGAACAAGGAGAAGGTGAATGAAAGAACATGGTGTGGTGAAGTGGTTCAACGGGGCCAAGGGCTATGGATTCATCCAGCGGTCAAGCGGTGAAGATGTCTTTGTACATTTCTCCGCCATTCAGGAAAGCGGCTACAGAACCCTCAATGAGGGCGAGGCCGTCGAGTTTGAGTGCCAGCAAGGCCCCAAGGGCCTGAGCGCGGTAAACGTGATGCGGGCTACATAAGTCAGTCCGGGGCCTTCCCTGCGGAAGGCCCTGGTTCCTGCGGTTTGAGTTACTGGTTTTTCTTCGGACCTGCCTGCGCGTCAAGCCTTTCAAGGGCCCATCTGGAAGCTGCGCGCAGTCCTTCGTCTGCGGTGCCTGCCCACTCCTGCAGCAACCGGGCGAATTGCTTTGCCCCGCTGTTGCCTATGGCGACAGTCACGTTGCGGCGCAATCCCAGAAAGCCCGCTCGTCGCACCGGGGACCCGTTGAAAGTTCGCTCAAACTCCGCTTCATCCATCCGGGCAAGCCACTCCAGCGCGGGATTCACCAGTTCCGCGCGCGCCGCCAGTTCTGCATCTGCGCTCACCGGCGCCTTGCGGTTCCAGGGGCACACATCCTGGCAGATATCGCAGCCGAAGATCTGGCGCCCCGTGTCCCGCATTAGTTCCGGGGCAATCGGTCCTTTGTGTTCGATGGTCAGGTAGGAGATACATCGCGTCGCATCCATCTGGTAGGGGGCGATCAGCGCGCCGGTGGGGCAGGCATCCAGGCAGCGCCGGCAGCTTCCGCAGCGGTCTGGCACGGTTAGCTGCGCCGGCCCGGCCTCTGCTTCCAGTGAAGTGATCAGCACCGCCAGAAACCCGTACGAGCCAAGCTTGGGATGAATCAGGCAGGTATTCTTCCCTGTCCAGCCCAGACCTGCCGCCGTGGCCAGCGCGCGCTCCATCACGGGCCCGGTATCCACATAGGCCCGCGACTCGAAGTCGCCCAGTTCGTCGTGCAGCCGTGCTTCAAGCGCGCGCATCCGCTTCAGCAGCACCTTGTGGTAGTCGCTCGCGCGGCGCGCGCCGGCAGCGTCCACGCGGCTTGACCACGCGTAACGCGCGATCCAGCCAGTTGCTGCCGCGGCAGGTTCGGTGGAGAGCGGCTGCGAAGAGTGGTAACCGGCAAAGCAGACAATCACCGAGCGCGCCCACGGAAATGGAATCGCCACGCGGGCGCGCACCAGTTGCCCATCCTCGCCGGTGCGTGCCAGGTAGTGCATCGTCCCGGCGCGCCCCTCCTGCACCCACTGCTCAAAGCGCGCCGCATCCCGCGCTTCACGCGCATGGGGAAGCGCAACAAGGCCCGCCTCGGCAAACCCATGCTCCAGCGCAAGTTGACGCGCTCGCTCCGCGCTCAATCCGTGCGCTCGACTTTCTTCGCCAACAGACATGGAACTTGTGAACCTGCCTTTTGCGTAGATAGCTGCAACGTGTTCGATTGCGGACGCCGAAATCGAATCCGGACACTCGGAATCGGGAAAGGCACAGGACGAGTGGCCCGCTTCACGAGTCATTTCAGCATATTGCGCCCGAGGCAGCTTTGGCAGTTCAGGTGCAACATACGCAGGCGGGAACAATAGCCGCAATCGGCATTGCCCACGTGACGCCCCCGAAGGCGAAAGGCGTCCCAAGGAGGTTTCATTATGAACGGCATCCTTTGCACCACGACAGACACGCTGATGATGGCTCCCGGAGACGTGCACGAACTGGTGCGCGGCGAGGAACAGATTCTGCTGGAGCGCCTGACGCCCCTGGTGCGCCAGCAGAACGTGATCCTCGATCTGCGGCAGGTGGAACGCATTGACGCCGCGGGCATTGCGGCTTTGATCTCGCTCTACGCCTGCGCCCGGAACGCCGGCCACCACTTCGCGGTCTCGAACGCATCGCCAAGGATCGAAGAGATTCTTGCGCTGGTGGGTCTGGACCACATTCTTATGTCTCACAATGCAGTTCCAAATTCATGCTCTGAACCGTGCTTTGGCAGGCCAGCCGCGTAACCCTGCGCCCGCTGGCTTGCCGGCGCAATCCTGACGCGAAACTGCGACTCAATTTGCGCGACTGCCCGCCGGAAATAAAACGAATTGCTTGCTCAAATTCAAGGGCCTGTGACGAGGGGCACAGGCAAGTGTATACTTGCGGCGCTATTTGTAATTGCGAATCATGAACCGCCGCAAGGCGCAGTCGAAGTGTCTGGATGACTGAACGCGCTTGGCCTGTTGACGTTCTTCCCGCTGCAAGGCTAAGCCAACGTACCGCCACCCTCTCGCATGGGCGCCGCCATTGCGGAACTTTACATGCGGAGGCTTTATTCCATGGCGCTGGGCGTAGTGGATCAGCAGCTTGCCGGCAAAGCAAGCTCAACGTCAACATCATCAACCAAGTACGTTTATTTCTTCGGCGGCGGCTCAGCCGATGGCAACGGCCGCATGAAAGAAGTGCTGGGCGGCAAGGGCGCCGGCCTGGCCGAAATGACCAATGCCGGCCTGCCCGTGCCCCCAGGATTCACCATACAGACTGAGGCCTGTCGCGAATATATGCGCGGCAAGCTGAGCCCGCAGATCGAGGTCGAGATGCATGCCGCACTGACGCGGCTGGAGCACCTGCAGGGCCAGAAGCTGGGCGAGGGTGAGAACCCGCTGCTCGTTTCGGTTCGCTCGGGCGCAAAGTTCTCCATGCCCGGCATGATGGACACCATCCTCAACCTGGGCCTGAACGACAAAGCCGTCGAAGCGCTGGCCAAACGCAGCAATAATCCCCGCTTTGCCTATGACTCCTATCGCCGCCTCATCCAGATGTTTGGCGATGTCGTCCTTGATATCCCCAAGAAAAAGTTCGAGCACATCTTTGACACCATCAAGCATCGCGAGAAGGTAAAGTTCGACTACGAGCTTCTACCGCAGGCGCTCAAGGACATCATCGCCGAGTACAAGAAGCTGGTGAAGAAGGAAACCGGCAAGGACTTCCCGCAGAAGCCGCTGGATCAGCTTGTGCAGGCCCGCGACGCCGTTTTCAGGAGTTGGGAGAATGAGCGCGCCAAGACGTATCGCCGCATCAACCACATCGATGACTGGCTGGGCACGGCCGTGAACGTGCAGGCGATGGTCTTCGGCAACCTGGGCGAGAACTCCGGCACCGGCGTCGGCTTCACGCGCAATCCCGCCAACGGCGAGCGCATGTTCTTCGGCGAATACCTGATGAACGCGCAGGGCGAGGACGTGGTCTCCGGCATCCGCACTCCGCTGCACATCAGCGAACTCGAGCGCGCCATGCCCAAAGTCTACGAGCAGTTGCGCACCATCACATGGAAGATGGAAAAGCACTACCGCGACCTGCAGGACTTCGAGTTTACCATCCAGGATGGCAAGCTCTACATGCTGCAGACGCGCAACGGCAAGCGCACCGGACTGGCTGCCGTTCGCATCGCCATTGACATGGTGCGCGAAGGCCTCATCACGCAGGAAGAAGCCATCTTCCGTGTCGAGCCCAATCAGTTGTACGACTTCCTGGTGCCGCGCCTTGATGAAAAGGGCGCCAAAATTGAAGTGCTCGCCACCGGCCTGCCGGCCTCGCCCGGCGCTGCCGTGGGCCAGATCGTTTTCACCGCTGAAGACGCCGTGAAAGCGCACACCCATGGTCACTTCCACAGCATCATCCTGGTCCGCGGCGAAACCACGCCTGAGGACATCGGCGGCATGGAAGTAGCCA
>JAJYBT010000591.1 GCA_021778875.1 Acidobacteriota bacterium
GAGGACGCCGGTGAAGGGCGCGTCCTCGGCGGCCATGCCGTCGATGGTGGGCTGGGCGATGTGGTGGAGGATCCAGTCGCGCATGGTGGGGTCGAGCATTTCGTCGGTGGAGTAGACGCCCATGCCTCCGGTGTTCGGGCCGGTGTCGCCTTCGCCAATGCGCTTATGGTCCTGCGCGGGGACGAGGGGCGCGACGTGCTTGCCGTCGGCGAGGACGAGGAAGGACAGTTCCTCTCCGGAGAGGAATTCTTCGAGGACGACGGTGGTTTCGGTGCTGCCCAGCAGCTTGCCGCTGAAGAGGCCTTCGATGGCCTGCTCGGCTTCGGATTTGTGTTCGCAGATGAGGACGCCTTTGCCGGCGGCGAGGCCGTCGGCCTTGATGACCATGGGGAAATGGAAGAGGTGGAGCGAGTCGAGGGCTTCCTCTTGGCTGGTGCAGACGGCGTAGGTCGCGGTGGGAATGTTGTGGCGCTGCATGAAGCGCTTGGCGAAGGCCTTGCTGGTCTCAAGCATGGCGGCGGCCTGGGTGGGGCCGAAGACGGCGAGGCCGCGGCGGCGGAGCTCGTCGACCAGGCCGAGCGAAAGGGGCAGCTCGGGACCGACGACGGTGAGGTCGGGCGATTCGGCGGAGACGACGCGAAGCAGGTCGTTGAGATCCTTGAGGTTGGCGGGGACGCAGCGCGCGATGGAGGCGATGCCTCCGTTGCCGGGGGCGCAGACGATTTCTTTGACGCGTGGAGATTTTTTGAGTGCCCAAGCCAGGGCGTGTTCGCGACCGCCCGCACCGATGACAAGAACTTTCATTGTTTCCGCGCACTCCGTGAATGAAAGGGACTCCATAAGGCTATCGCAGGTGAGGCGGCTGGTGAAGCATATAGCTGAAAAGCGTAAAGCAGATGGCTGACGAGCGGGTCGCTAAGAGGCGGGTACCTAAAAAAGCGGGTAGCGGGCACGAGTTGTAGATGAATGCTAACCAGAATTTAACGCCAGAAGTTAACTATGGTTTACACTGAAATTTGACCATGGCGACCACGCCCAGCAAGCCGGAACGCGAGAGTCTGCTGCCGAAGCTGCGTTCGTCGGAGCTATGGGCGTACTTTGGGCCGGCGTTTGTGGCCAGCATTGCGTATATCGATCCGGGAAATTTTGCTGCGAATTTTGCAGGTGGGTCAGAGTTTGGTTACAAGCTGCTGTGGGTGCTGCTGTGGTCGAATCTGATGGCGATTCTGGTGCAGTATCTGGCGGCGAAGCTGGGGATTGCGACGGGGAAGACGCTGCCGGAGAACTGCCGGGAGCGGTTTCCGCGGCCGGTTGTGTTGTTTTTGTGGGTGATGGCGGAGATTTCCGCGATGGCGACGGACCTGGCGGAGTTTCTGGGGGCGGCGCTGGGGTTTTATCTGCTATTCGGGCCGCGGTTTCTGCTTTACGGGTGGGACAAGACTGAGATTCTGCTGGTTTCGGCGGCCCTGACGGGGATTTGCGTGTTCCTGATTCTGCTGCTTGAGCTGTGGGGGTACCGCAAGCTGGAGCTAGCGATCATGGTCTTTGTGTGCATCATCGGGGTGTGCTACGCGATTGAGATGCTGATGATCAAGCCGGACTGGAGCGCGGTGGTTTTCAGCACGCTGGTGCCGCGGCTGGACAAGAGCAGCGTTTACATTGCGGTGGGGATGCTGGGCGCGACGGTGATGCCGCATGTGGTGTATCTGCATTCGGCGCTGGTGCAGCCACGGGTGAAGATCGAGCCGGCGGAGACGCCGAAGCACAAATATCTGGAGAGCCTGCGGCACCTGCGCTTTGAAACAATCGACGTGTTTGTGGCGATGAACAGCGCCTGGCTGGTGAACTCGGCCATGGTGGTGGTGGCGGCGGCGGTATTTGGCGGGCATGAGTTGATGAATCCGATTGAGGATGCGCACCGCACGCTGGGGCCGCTGCTGGGGCCGGCATCGGCGCTGGTGTTTGCGATTGCGCTGTTGTGCTCGGGGCTATCGTCTTCGACGGTGGGAACGATGGCCGGGCAGGTGATAATTGAGGGATTTCTGAATGTTCGCTTCAGCATTTTTCTGCGGCGGTTCCTGACCCTGATTCCGGCGATAGTGGTGATTGCGAGCGGGCTTGATCCGCTGAAGATTCTGATTCTGTCGCAGGTGGTGTTGAGCTTTGCGCTGCCGTTTGCGCTGGTTCCGCTACTGATGCTGACGGGGCGTCGCGAGGTAATGAAGGAGTTTGTGAACAGCAAGGTGACGCACTGGCTGGGCTGGGCGACGGTGAGCGTGATTATCGGACTGAATGTTGTGCTGCTGTGGCAGCAATTTGTGGGCTGAGGGCGGGGCGGCTGCCGGGGACACGCCGGAGTTGGATGGGCGTAAGCTATTGCCATTCTTTTTGAAAATGGGCAGTGCGGGAGGTCACTTTCGTTACGGTGGGCGGAGCGTGCGGAGTGACGGCGGTTCGTTGACATTGCGAATCGAGCCGCCCTATAGTTGAAGTGTAGCGTTTGCGCGCGGGATTCATGCGCAATAGCTGTAATCGCCGCTCTTCTCATCCCCCGCCTGCCGGAAGCTCTCTGTTGGAGGCCGACGTAGTGCCGGGCCAAGCAACTGGCCACACACCGCGTCTCCTGAGGGAGACGCCGCGCAGACCCGGACGAGATGGGCTTCGATTCCCGAAACTTCCCGGGCAAGGCGTGAATCTAACGCACCGGCGAAGCAATCTGCAAGGTTCTGACTACGGCCGTGCGCAGGCGCGACCCTCTCGGACTCTGCAGGGCGGCAAAGCGGAACCGCCGACCTAAGAATCCCGGAGCTGGCAGTTATGGCAGATGTCCTGAATCCTGAACAAGTCGAGAACAAACCTCTGAACACCGAAATGGAAACCCCTACGCTTGAAGCCGTGGCGGATCAGACTGATTCGTCCAACGAAACCACCCATACCCCGGAAGCTACTTCCGTAACCCCCGCAGAGCCTGCAGCCGAGGCGAGCAGCGAAGCCGCTGAGAACGCCGAGAGCACTGAGACGGCCGAGATCACGGAAGACGTGGACTTCGGCAGCATGGAAGATTTTGCAGCCGCGCTCGAGTCGTTTGACCGCGAGCAGGCAGCTGAGGCAGCTGCGCAATCCTTTGACGACACCACCATTGTGCCGGGCACCGTTATCAAGCTGACGGACAAGCACGTTGTGGTGGATGTGGGCATGAAGTCCGAAGGGCTGATTCCCATTGAGCAGGTGCTGGACCACACGGGCCAGCCGAAGCTGAAGGCCGGTGATGCGGTCGAGGTCGTCATTGAGCGGGAAGACCCCGAGGGTGGGTATGTCCTGAGCTATGAGAAGGCTCTGCGGCATCGCGTGTGGGACACGATCGAGAAGGCTGCGA
>JAJYBT010000592.1 GCA_021778875.1 Acidobacteriota bacterium
TTCTCGGGAAAGGCGCGCAGCCAGGCTTGCTCATTCGTCTGCAAGACGGCGGCTGGGGCGGCCTCACCCGGGAAGAAGTCGAGAACCTGGCCAAAGAAGGCAAGGGAAGCGAGACACTCGGCAGTTTCGTCGAGGGGCGGCCCATCCCCTCGCTGCACCCCGATCACCCGCTCGACATGGCGCTACGCTATGTCGACCGCTGGCCGCTGGTGCCCGTCGTCAACCGCGCAAACCTGCGCAAGCTTGAGGGCGTAATCTCCCAGCGCGATGTGCTCGATCGCTACCGCGATTTCGGCGGCGAGTAGACGCCGCTCCTGCCACGCTGCCTGCCTGCGCGGCAAACAATGCAGCCGCTTACCGCTTCGGATCCGTCTCACGCATGAACTCTGCCAGATAGTCCTTCCACACCGAGGCTTTCGTATGCGTGCCGTGACCCACGGTCTGGTCCGTGATGGGCAGCAGGATAAACCGCGCGTGCGACATGCGCTTCACCATCTGCTGCGCAATGCCCAGCTCCGGCGGATTGATGAAGTCATCGGCGGAGTTGATCCACAGCACCGGCGCGGCAATGCTCTCCAGGCGCGGCTCCGGATTGTAGTGGCGGCTGGCGTTCACGTAGTAGATCAAGTCGTTTGCGTCGGTCGCTGCCATCGTTCGCGCAAGGTAGCGGTCAACATACTGCTCGGCAAGCTCCCGCGTGGGCGCATTCTTCTGCATCTGCAGCGGGCTCGAACCCATGATGAGCAGGATTTCGTTCGCAGTGCGCAGCCCCTGCTGCGGCTCGGTCTTGTACTCGCCGCCCATCCACGCCGGATCGAGCTGGATAGCCTGGATCGCCATGTACCGCATCATCCGGTTGCGCCCCGCAAGCTCCACCGGCAGGCAGGCAAATGGCGCAAGCGCGTCCGCAAAGCCGGGATAAGTCTCGCCCCACACAAACGACTGCATGCAGCCCATCGACGTGCCAAGCACAAGGCGCAGATGATCGACGTGCATGGCGTCAAGCATCATGCGCTGGCTGCGCACCATGTCGTCGTAGTCATACGCCGGAAAGTGCATGCGCATGCCATCGGAGGGCTTCGAGCTTTGTCCGTGACCGATGTCGTCCGGCAGGATGATGAAGTACTTTTGAATATCAAGAACGCCGCCGGGAACAAACAGCACATCGGAGAAGATGGGATTCAGCAGCGTGTGCGCATTGCCTCCCGTTCCGTGCAGCAGCAGGATGGCGTTATCCGTGTGGCCTTGCGCATTGCGATGCGGCGTGCCCAGCGTAAGGTAGTGCAGCCGCAGGTGCGGCAGCGTTTCGCCCGTGCCAAAGTGAAAATTGTCCAGCACCACCGTGCCATCCACCGCAGGCCACACATGGGCAGGTGGAGTGGTGGGAGTCTGACCGAGAGTGCTCAGCCCGCAAAGGAGCATGGCAACCGCGGGCAACGCAAAGCACAGGCGCATCCATGACCTCCGAAATGCTCGCCTTGAGCCTACCGGAGCCTGACCCGCAGTGCAAACCATTCCGCGACAGTCATGTGGCCCGCTCCAGCACGGCGCAGGGCATTGCGCAGGCCTCATCCTTCGTTCCAAAGTCGTCGGTTTGCGCGTTAAAATAGGGGGCGTAGACAATGCGCAGCCGCTCTGCCATTTCCGCCACGCCATTGCTCAGGCGATTTCGCCGTGGCCGCCCCGACCGTGGACGCCGCCACTCCCGCTGAGTAATCTATCCCGTTGCCGTCTTCCGGTTTGCGCTGGGCCTCAGGCCGCGCCGGCCAGCGGGCTCTCGATCGCAGGAACCCGCAATCTGATTTGCAAGAGTCAATCCGCACCGATGCGGATAGAAAGGTCTTCTCGATGAATACATTCGCCAGCCGGGCCAAATTGACCTCCGGCAACCGCTCCTGCACCATTTATCGACTCCCGGCGCTCGCCGCCCGCGGCTTCAACCTAGGCCGCCTGCCGTTCAGTCTGAAGATTCTGCTTGAGAATCTCCTCCGCCGCGAAGATGGCGTGAACGTCACCGCCTCCGACATCGAATTCCTCGCCAACTGGGACGCCAAGGCCGAGCCCAGCCGCGAAATCGCCTACATGCCCGCCCGCGTCCTCATGCAGGACTTCACCGGCGTCCCCGCCGTCGTGGACCTCGGCGCCATGCGCGACGCCATCAAGACCCTTGGCGGCGACCCCGAGCGCGTCAATCCCCTCGTGCCCGCAGAGCTGGTCATCGACCACTCCGTGCAGGTGGACGAGTTCGGCACGCCCGGCGCATTCGATGCCAACACGCTCCTCGAGTTTCAGCGCAACCGCGAGCGCTATGCCTTCCTCAAGTGGGGCCAGACGGCCTTCCGCAACTTCTCCGCAGTCCCGCCGGGCATGGGCATCTGCCACCAGGTCAACCTCGAGTATCTCGCCCGCGTCGTCTTCACAACCGAGATCAACGGCGAACTCGTCGCCTATCCTGACACGCTCGTTGGCACTGATTCCCACACCACCATGATCAACGGCCTCGGCGTGCTTGGCTGGGGCGTCGGCGGCATCGAGGCAGAGGCGGCCATGCTCGGCCAGCCTGTCTCCATGCTCGTCCCGCAGGTCGTCGGCTACAAGCTCACCGGCAAGCTGCGCGAGGGCGCCACCGCCACTGACCTGGTGCTCACCGTCACCCAGGCCCTGCGCAAACTGGGCGTAGTCGGCAAGTTCGTCGAGTTCTATGGCCCCGGCATTGCCGAGTTACCGCTCGCCGACCGCGCCACCATCAGCAACATGGCCCCCGAGTACGGCGCCACCTGCGGCATCTTCCCCGTCGACGTCGAGACCCTGCGCTACCTGCGCCTCACGGGCCGCAGCGAAGAGCAGATTGCCCTCGTCGAGGCCTACTACAAGGAGCAGGGACTCTTCCACACCTCCAGCTCACCCGAGGCCGACTACACCCAGACACTCGAACTCGATCTCGCCACCGTCGAGCCCAGCGTCGCCGGCCCCAAACGCCCGCAGGACCGCGTGCTGCTCAAGGACGCTGCCGCCAGCTTCGCGCAGCAACTGCCCACACTGCTCGCTCCCACCGCCAAGCCGCTCGGCGCACGCACGGCTGCCGCCTGGGAACGCAAGTCCGTCGCAGACACCGCCGTTGCAGAGAAAGCCCCGCTGCACCTGACCACAACCGTGAAAGAGCGCTTCGGCGTCGATCCCGACGTCTACCTCGACCACGGCTCTGTGGTTATCGCAGCCATCACAAGCTGCACCAACACCTCGAACCCCTCGGTGATGATGGCCGCCGGCATCCTGGCAAAGAAGGCCGTCGAGAAGGGCCTTACCATTCCGCCGTGGGTCAAGACGTCGCTCGCGCCCGGCTCGCGCGTCGTCACCGACTACTACGCCAAGGCC
>JAJYBT010000593.1 GCA_021778875.1 Acidobacteriota bacterium
ATGGCCATCGTTCTTCAGCAGCACAGCGGCGTCTTCGCCTGTCTTCTCGATGATCCTGGCGTTGGCATCGATGTTCTGCCGTGTGACTTCGTGCTTCTGCATGCCATCCATGTAGCCGAAGTGGACGATTTCATAGAGTACGCGTCCTGCTGCGCGCGTTACGGTGGCTTCCGTGACCGTGCCATCCTTGAGGGCTTCGGTCATCTTCTTCTGATCGAGCTTGACGCCGAAGTCGCCCATGCCGCGAGGGGCGGGAGCCGGTTCTTCGGGGATATGTCCGCCGAACATGGCCATCATCGCACCCATTCCTCCGCGACGCGCCGGAGGCGGAGGCGGTGCGGGCAGCGAGTCAAAGAAAGAGGGGATTGAGAAAGCTGCGCCGGGCTTGGCCTCGCCGGGCATTTCCATGTCGAGGCCGGCGTTGATGAAATTAACACCGTGAACTGCGCCCCAGTCGGATGTGACGAAGCCCTTGAAGCCGAGCTGGTCACGCAGAATCTTGGTCAGCGTGTCCGGGTTGCCGCAGGCAAAGGTTCCATTGACGCGGTTGTAAGAACACATGATGGACGACACATCAGCCTTGATGGCCGCATCGAACGGGGCCACATAGACTTCGTGCAGCGTCTGGTCATCCACAAAAATATTGCCGCTGTTGGAGTCGTAGGCCACATAGTGCTTGATCTGCGCCATGACGTGCTGCGACTGGATGCCCTTGACTTCAGCCACTCCCATGCGGCTGGTGAGGAACGGGTCTTCGCCGAAGGTGTTGTAGCCGCGCCCGAATTCGAGGTCGCGGTCGATGTTGACGAAGGGCTGAAGAGAGACATCGATGCCCAGGGCACGGTCTTCGCTGCCGATGACGATGCCATTGTCTTCAGCGTCCTTCATGCTGAAGGTGGCGGCGACGCCCATGGTGGCCGTTTCTCCCGCGGATGGGTGGCGGGTAAGCACGCCGGGCGGCCCGTCCGCAAAGCGCAGGCCGGGAATGCCGAGACGCGGAACTCCGGCCAGATATCCGGCCTGGCCCTGGTAGACCGCCGTGTCCTCATGCGTGCCGTGAATCAATGTGAGCTTTTCCTGGAGCGTCATCTGGCTGAGCAGCTTATCGACGCGGGCGTCGCCTGTAACCACAGGCACGGCCTGGCCAATCGCCATGGTTGCGCCCAGCAGCAGGCCCGCAGCCGCGAGCACGGCCCGATGGGTCGTGCGCAAAGTTTCAACTGTTTGCTTGGAATTCACTGTTACCCCCTACCGTTGTTCAGGACGGTTCAGTGCGGCATCGGGACGCAAAGAGCGTTTGTTTCCCTGCATCGCGATGGCAGCCAGATAAACGTTTGACCTGAGCGCTATTCGAACGGCAAGCAAGTGTAGAACACCGGAGCGGCTCTTGTAAGCAGGCTGCACGGTCGGGGCGGCGTCAGGGAAGCGGCAGCACGGCATCCAGGCCGGTGGCGAGCAATTGTTGCCGCAGGCGCTCGACGGTGGAGAACTGGATGGCCGCCATGCCCAGGGCCAGGGCGGCCTCGACATTCACCTGCTTGTCATCGATAAAGAGAGCCTCATGGGCACTGACGCCAAGCTGCCTTATGGTGTGGCTGTAGATGGCCGGGTCGGGCTTGGCCATGCGGTGCTGATAACTCCAGACGAGCACATCGAAGCGGTCGAGCCAATCGAACTCGCGCATCATGTTCTCAAGGACGGAGTCGCCCATATTTGAGAGGATGGCGGTGAGCAGGCCGCGCTGCTTCAGTTCCAGTTGCCAGGCCAGCATGGCGGGATTCTGCGTCGTCCACATGCGGGCATCCCAGCGGTTCAGCTCCTCCACTCTGGACGAGGAAACTTCGAGACCCGCGTCGCGGAGAAACTTCTGCCAGAAGGCGATGCCGGTGAGCTTGCCTTCGTCGTAGGCGTGCCGGTCGGCCCAGTAGAGGCTCTCGAAGCGGTCTGCGGGCAGGCTTGTGATGCGTACCAGCGCTTCATGCGCCTCGGCGTTCGGTGGTCCCGTCAAAACCATGCCGTAGTCAAAGATCACCGCGCGCAGCGTCAACGTTCCTCCCGGTCAGCGCCCGTGTATGGTGAAAAGGACGCCTGTTTCTATTGTGCATGATGGTGCTGGCGTGTTCTGAGAGTGGACAGTGTGATGACGATGCGCTTTTCGCGAAGAACGGAATGGAACACGGAGGAAAGCGAACTGGCGCGGGCTCACCGGGAGCGCGTTCAGGCCGGCCTGCCGATTGCCGACCTGACAGCTTCGAATCCCACACGCTGTGGGTTTGCCTATGAAAGCAGCCTGCTGGCCGCGCTGACGGATCCGAGGGCGTTTGACTACGATCCGCAACCGCGAGGGATGCTGCGCGCGCGGCAGGCCGTTTGCCGCTATTACGCCGATCACGGCATTGCGGTGCCGCCGGAGCAGGTTGTGCTCACCACCAGCACAAGCGAGGCGTACAGCTTCCTGTTTCGCCTGCTGTGCGACCCCGGGAGCGAGATTCTTGTGCCGCAGCCAGGGTATCCGCTGTTCGACTTTCTGGCTGGACTGGACGATGTACGGCTGAAGGCCGCTCCGCTGGTCTATGACCACGGATGGCAGATCGATCCTGAGGGGTTTCGCCGCGCCATCACGCCGGAAACACGTGCCATTGTGCTGGTGCATCCCAACAACCCCACAGGGCACTTTACCAAGCCATGGGAGGCGGAGGCGCTGGCCGGGCTATGCCGTGAGCATCGGCTCTCACTCATCGTGGATGAAGTCTTCCTGGATTATGGCGCTTCGGGCAGTCCTGCGAGCTTTGCATCAGGACTCCGGGATTTGCCTGTGTATGTGGTCAGCGGGCTGAGCAAGATTGCAGGGTTGCCGCAGATGAAGGCTGCGTGGATTGTGGCGACCGGGCCGGAATGCAAGCAGGCGCTTGCCCGCCTGGAGGTCATCGCGGACACGTTCCTGTCGATGAATGCGCCGGTGCAGCGGGCGATGCCGCTCTGGCTGGAAGGCCGAGGTGCGATTCAAGGGCAAATCCGAGAACGTGTGGGCGCGAACCTGGCGGAGCTGGACCGGCAGCTGGCCAAACAGGCTGCGACGAGCCGGTTGGCGTTCGAGGGAGGCTGGTATGCGGTGCTTCGGATTCCAGCGGTGCAACCGGATGAGCAGACGGTGAGGGAACTGCTCGAGCGCGGCGTGTGGGTCCATCCGGGGTACTTCTTTGGTATGGCGGAGTCAGGGTGGCTGGTGGTGAGCCTACTGACGCGGAGTGCAGAATTCAGCACAGGGGTCACTGCACTCTTTGATTATTTAGGAACGCATCAAGGTGGTAACGGGACCAGGAAAATGCTTTAAGCGATAAATCAATAAATCTCTATATGTATCTCAAAAT
>JAJYBT010000594.1 GCA_021778875.1 Acidobacteriota bacterium
GTGAGGGCTTCATCCAGCCGGAGAAGAAGAAGCCCGTAGTGCGCAAGCCCTCTGCGGTGCACCGCAAGCCGGCCCGGTAAACCGGACCACGGCGGAGGTGGGACGAGCCCTTGCGTTCCCCACCTCTCTCCTGGGATAGCAAGAAGGGCAGCCGATTATCGGCTGCCCTCTTTCTTTTCTGCATTGGCAAGCTCACAACGATTGCAGTGATACTCTGGTCAGGCATGGTGAGATACAGAGTTCTCCCGTCGTCTATCGCAACCGCGTTGCTGTGCGCACTGCTGCTTGTATTCTCCGCGCAGGCTGTCTCTGCTCAGCCCGGAGAACATTCGCAGACCCGTCCCGTTCCTCCTGCCGCTGTGCCGGCCCCTTTCTCTGTCAATGCCTCCAGCCAGTCCGCAGCTTCTTCCGTGGAGTTTATCGGCGCGGATCAGATGAAGGAGTCCGACAAGCTGCTCGCGGCAGACGCGGAGTCTTCCATTGCCGAGCACGCGCGGCTCTCTTACTTTGATCTGACGCAGGGAAGATGGAGCTATCAGCAGATTGCTTGCCGTGCCTTGCCGAATCATCTTTTTCTGCAATACACGCGGAACAGCGGCACCGGCGACGTAACGGTATTTTCAGCATCGGTTCCGCGAAACAACCAGGGCCGGGTCCGGATTATTCCCATCCTGCGCCGTGGATATTCGCTGTTTTCTCCCGCGCCTATCAACGCGTTGACGATCTCAGCGTTCAACCATATCCGCAATGAAGAGCCCGCTGCCAACTCCGCCAGCTGGCTTGGGACCGCGCTCTGCTATGCCGCTCTGGCAGGACGGCAACCCAAGCTGCCTTCTCCGCCCGATGAGGGCTCCGGCACAAAGCCCGTGGTTGCGGTGACGCCCACCATGGAGGTTTCGCAGCGCGGGAGCGAGGTGATTCGCTTCGCCGATGAAAATGCCGCCGCAAAGCCCATGGAGTGGTCGATGACCTTCACGCGCAAAGGCAGACTCATCAAGGCGACACATGCGCCAGCACCTGTGATTTCAGGTCGTCCGGTGCCGCAGGCGACAGGCGACGCCAAGACGTGGACCGTGCCCGGCGCAGCTGCATCGCAGCCGTAGCTTACTCGCCGAGCATGATGCGCTCAATGGCGGTGGCACGCCCCGTCAGCGGATCGCAGGTCACCAGCGTGGCGCACATCTTCGGGTTACCCTTCGCGGCTTCAAACTTGCCCGGCATGCCCGTCAGGAACTTGCGCAGCACCATATCTTTTTCCACGCCAATCACGCTGTCATACGGCCCGCTCATGCCCACATCGGTCTGGTAGGCGGTTCCGCCGGGCAGCAGTCTTTCATCGGCTGTGGGCACGTGGGTATGCGTGCCGAGCACGGCTGTCACTCTGCCGTCCAGATGCCACCCCATCGCCACCTTCTCACTGGTAGCCTCCGCGTGGAAGTCCACCACGATAACCTTGGCCTTGATGCCAGCAAGGATGGCGTTGATGGCGTGGAAGGGATCATTTGTCGTGCTCATGAAGACGCAACCCATCAGGTTCACCACTGCAAACTCCACGCCGCTTGCGGTTGTGCCTTCAAAGACTCCGTGGCCCGGCAGGCCGGGTTGCAGGTTCACCGGGCGAAGCACGCGCCGGGGACGTTCCTTGCTCTCAGCAGGCACGGAGTTCAAATAGTCCAGCAGCTCGCGCTTGTCCCATACATGATTTCCCGTGGTGAGAACGTCGGCGCCCAGGTCGAACAGATCTTCGGCAATCTGCGGAGTGACGCCGAAACCGCCGGCGGCGTTTTCGGCGTTGATGACGAGCAGCTCCACCTCGCGCGCTTCGCACACATGGCCCAGGTGCTCGTGAACGATTCTGCGCCCCGCGCTGCCGAAGATGTCGCCGACAAAAAGAATATTCAAAACGTGTCCGCTCCTGAAATGCGTCTGACGGAAGCTCTGAGTGATGCTTGAATCCTGCGATTCAGCGCCGGTTAGCTAATCTCCGGCTCCTTGTCCTTGCTGGTGGACTCCTTGCGCATGAGCGGGAACAGGATCACGTCCCGAATCGACTTGGACCCGGTGAGCAGCATCGTCAGGCGGTCGATGCCAATGCCTTCACCCCCTGTGGGTGGCAGGCCATAGGCCAGGGCGCGCACGTAATCCTCGTCCATCTGGTGCGCCTCATCGTCGCCGCGGTCGCGCTCGCTCAACTGCTGCTCGAATCGCTTATGCTGCTCCACCGGATCGTTCAACTCGCTGAAGGCATTGCCCAGCTCAAACCCGCCGGCAAAGAACTCAAAGCGCTCCACGTGAGCCGGATCGTCCGGCTTTGCCTTGGAGAGGGGCGAAACCTCAACCGGGTAGTCGTAGATGATGGTGGGTTGAATCAGGAAAGGCTCCGCTACGGCCTCAAACAGGTTGTAGATGGACTTGCCGAGGGGGGCGTCCTTCATGGAGTCGTAGTACACCGCAGTCACGGCCTCGCGGATGGTCTTCAGCTCGGACAGGCGCTCCGGGGTGATCTGCGTCGTCAGCCCAGCGGCCTTCTCCAGCGAGCCAATAGCCGCATGCAGTCGCGCGCGCAGCACCTCGGCGGACTCAAACGCCGTGAGCGCCGGCTTGGGGCCAGCCTCCTCAGGCCAGTACTGGCGGATTGCTTCGCGCATGGAGAGGCGCTGCCAGCGGGAGAGATCGATGGTGTGGCCGTAGAACTCGGTTACCGGAGTGCCGTTGACCGCGCGCGCCACAAACTCCATCAGCTCTTCGGTGATCTGCATCAGGTCGTGGTAGTTCGCATAGGCCTGGTAGAACTCCAGCATGGTGAACTCGGGGTTGTGCTGGGTGCTTACGCCCTCGTTCCGGAAGTTCCGGTTGATCTCATACACGCGGTCCAGGCCGCCAACCACCAGGCGCTTCAAATAAAGCTCCGGGGCTATACGAAGGAACAGATCCTGATCGAGCGCGTTGTGGTGAGTGCGGAACGGGCGCGCGGCCGCTCCCCCGGCAATCTGCTGCATCATCGGGGTTTCGACTTCCAGATAACCGCGCTCGTCAAAGAACTGCCGCACGGCCTTCAGCACCTTGGCGCGCTTTACAAACACCTCGCGGCTGTCCAGATTGGTGAAGAGATCGACGTAGCGCTGGCGATAGCGAAGCTCAACATCGGCAAGCCCGTGATACTTTTCCGGCAGCGAGAGCATGGCTTTCGACAGGAAGGTCAGCCGCTCCACGTGCACCGTAAGCTCGCCGGTGCGGGTGCGGAACAGATAGCCTGTAACGCCGATGTGGTCGCCCAGATCCAGCAGCTTGTAGAGGGCAAATCCCTGCTCGCCCACCGCGTCCATGCGCACATAGATTTGCAGCCGCTGGCCGCCCTGCTGCAGGGTG
>JAJYBT010000595.1 GCA_021778875.1 Acidobacteriota bacterium
CAGCGGGGGAGCCGACCCGTGCCGACGTGGCGTCGTCGCTCTGCTCCGGGCCCGTGACCCGGGCGTCCGTGGCGTCGCCTCGGCGTCGCGGGTCCTCATGACCTCGAGATGGCATGGCCCGAGTCTGCGGGTGCGGTCGTGACAGGGCAACCGGCGGGAGCACTGCCGGGTGTCTGCGGGCCGCGCAACAACAGGACGCAGAAGAGCGCAACCTCAGCACGGCTGAAGTTGAAGGCCTCGCCGAGCCAGTGCTCGTACTTGGCGACGCGCGCCTCCGCGCCCCGCGCGGGGCCGGCCAGGCGCAGGTCCTGCAGGCCGTGCAAGGCCTGGCGCACGTCGTCTTCGTCGAGGTCCATGACAGGCTCTCGATTGGAGCGCTGATTGCAAGCGTTGATGAGCGCGTTCAGCGAGAGCGGATAGTAGTCCGGCGTGGTGATTTCCTTCTCAATTAAGGAACCGAGAACGCGGGCTTGCGCGGCGGTGAGGAAGATGGGCGGCTGGTCTGTCATGGCTCTTCTTTCACCATGCGCGAGGGAGCGGGGATGCGTCAAATGGCAGCAAGCTTGACGAGGAAGGGTGATTGTATGCCCGGTATGCGTCTGTTAGACTCGCGACTTGGAATGCCTCTCGCCAGAAGGGAATCGAGCGGAAGAGTGTGTGACTGCGCGGACCGCAACAGGTGTGCTTGCGCTGGCATGTGCTTCAAACGCGGCTTACCGCAGCGAGGAATGGGAGACCTGCCCGGGGCGTACATCCACAGGCTTGTTCTCCATCGCGTGAAGAGCTGAGCGGCTGGCGTGCGAGAAAGCGTATGGGCTCTGCCTCGGCATGCAGTGCGGAGTTGTGCCATGCGAGGCGGGCAGGGAAGCAGCCGGGAGGAGAGTATTTTGCGGAATTCGGCATGGACCGGGATGTTGGTTGCAGTGGCCTGGATGGCATCGGCAGCGGCGTGGGCACAGCAGATGGACCGCATCCCGGACGCGCCGGTTCCGGTGCCGAAGGCGGTGAATGCGCAGCCGGGGATGGATTCCGGCGATGCGCATGCCCCGGTCTTTGCGTGGCGGGAGCCGCTGAAGGCGAACGATGAGCCGATGCGCGATGTTGCCGCCGCGGGCTCGATGAGCGGCCCGGCGGGATGGGGCGTGGCGAGAGCCTGGTACCCCGGGCTGGCAAGCTCGATGCAAGGCGCGCATCTGGACCTGGCTCCGATGCTTCGTGAGATGGACAGGCCGGCGCAGGCCGGCGATGGCATGGGGATATCTGACCGATACAACACCAAGGGGCTGCTTTGGCAGTCGCTGGCGTTTATTGGAACAGAGAACACGTGGCGGCTGTTTACGGACCGCAACATGCGCGGCCTGATTGCAGGCAAGCCGTACTGGCATGACTACATCGAGTCCATGAAGCAGTGGAACATGCGGCGCTGGTGGGACGGCGACAGCATTCTGGTGGACGATATAGGTCATCCGATGCAGGGCGGGGTGTCGGCCTTTATTGAGATTCAGAACAGCCCGCGGCAGCGCAAGCTGCGCTTTGAGATGTCGAAGGAATACTGGCGGAGCCGCATGCTGGCCATGCTGTGGGCTACGGCATACAGTACGCAGCAGAAGATTGGGCCACTGGGCGAGGCCGCGCTGGGCAGCGACGGCGGCATCACCTATCCGCTGAACTGCCCGTATCCGTGCAGGACGTATGTGCCGGGAGTGGGCAAGTACACGAACAACACGGGCTGGACCGACTTCATTATGACGCCGGTGGTGGGCACGGTGTGGGTGCTGATGGAGGACTACCTGGACCTGAAGGTCAGTGACCGGCTGCAGGCAGGGCGCGAGCATTCCTGGTGGCCCAAGGTGATTCGAGGCACGCTGAACCCGACACGCACCATGGCCAACGCAATGCGCTGGCGCAAGCCCTGGTACCGGGACTTCCAGCAGGACGCAAACAATCCGCACATGACGCGGGTGCCGCATCTGGTGCTGGGCGACGAGGAAGTGATGCGCGCCGCGCCGCGGTTTGAGGTGTTTCCGCATTACAACGCGATCTGGCTGCCGGTGAACACGGTGCGATGCACGAATTGCCGGCAACTGACGGGAGGCTACGGTGTGGGCTTTTCCGCGCGGCTGACGCGGTGGCTGGACTTCGACTCGGATGTGGAGAGCATGGCCAACGCGAGCCCGTTGCCCTCAGACCGCGCAGGCGGCAATGCGACGATGGGCACGTTCGGATTCCGCTCCGGCTTGACGTATGCGCGCTACTCCGTGAAGGCGGCGGTGCGGCCCGGCTTTCTGAGCTACGACCGCGCCTATGAGACGAGCCCCGTGGCAGGCGGCCCAACGCCCAGCATTGGGCGGATTACGCACTTTGCCACGGCGCTGGCGATCAACGCAGACTACGTGGTGGCGCGGCGGCTGGCGCTGCGCGCCGTGGTTGGCAATACGCCGGTTCGCTACCGGCTGGCGTATCAGAATCCGCCCGGCGTGGGCACGCCGCCGTATCTGAACTGGCTCTCGCACCAGAACTTCATGACCAACGAGAACTGGACATTCCAGACGGGAGCGGTGCTGCGCTTCTAGCGCGATTCCAGGATCGGCCTACTTGTTGGAGTGTGCCGAGCGGGCGCACGCTTCATGCAGACTCCTCCATCGCTTCTTCTGAGCGGTTGCGCGTAAGCAGGAAATAGACGACGGGCGTGACGATGAGGCTGAGCGCCATGGAGATGGTGAGGCCGCCGATGACGGCGATGGCCAGCGGCTGCAGCATCTGCGATCCGGCGCCGAGCGCGAAGGCCAGCGGCAACATGCCGCAGACAGCTGCGATGGCGGTCATCACGATGGGGCGGAGCCGGCGCTGCGCCGCATGGATCATGGCGTCTGCCGCGGCGTAGCCCTCGGCGCGGAACTTTTCATCAGCGTCGAGCAGCAGAATGCCGTTCTTGGCCACAATGCCGATGACCATGATGAGGCCCATGAAGGATGCCACGTTGAAGGTAGTTCCCGTGATGAGCAGCGCCAGAATGACGCCGGAGATCGACAGCACGGATGAGGTGAGAATGGCAATGGGCGCGGGGAAGTTGCGGAACTCCGTAAGCAGCACTCCGAAGACCAGCGCAAGGGCGAGCAGGAGTACGCGGAGAAGATCACGGAAGGACTTTTGCTGCTCTTCGTACGTGCCGCCGTACTCCACGCGCACGGAGGGCGGCAGATGCAGCTCGGCGACGGTCTGGCGCACCTTTGCCATGGCAGTGCCAAGGTCAGAGCCCTCAAGACGTCCGGTTACGATGACGAGGCGCTGCAGATTTTCGCGCCGGATCTCATTCTGTGGCGGTAGCTGCTGAATGGCGGCACGCGAGCCGAGCGACG
>JAJYBT010000596.1 GCA_021778875.1 Acidobacteriota bacterium
GGCGGTGCCCGAAGGCATGGATTCGAGCGACGTGGTCAAGGCGCTCAAGACGCGCTTCGCATCCGTGATTGCCAACGGACAGGGCGAGATGAAGGGCAAGATCTTCCGCGTGGCACACCTGGGCTTCTTTGACTATCTGGATACGATTGCGTTCCTGGGGGCCATGGAGCACATCGCCAAGGACACGCTGAAGCTGCCGGTGAAGTATGGGCAGGCCGTCGCTGCGGCACAGCAGGTCTTCGCTGACGCCACAAAGGGGTAACAACACATGCCCGAACTGAGCTTTGGAGAAAAGCTGCTGATTGCACGCAGGCAGCTTGACCTCTATCAATACGAAATGGCCGAGCGGCTGGGCGTGCATCCCAACTCGCTCACCAAGTATGAGCGCGGAGAAGGCAAGCCGCATGCCGCGGTGGTGCGGATGTTTGAGCTCCTGTGCGAGAAGCACGGCATCCGTTTTGACGAGTACGAACCTGCGCAGCAAGGCAAAGGGGAAGCGATGAAGATTGTTCTGGCGGAGAAGGTATCTCCGGCAACGCTGGCCGTGTTTGCGGCCGAGCCGGGGTGGAAAGTGTTGACGCACGATCAGTTGCAGAACGGGCTGCCCGCTGCCCTGGCCGATGCCGATGCGCTGGTGGTGCGCTCAGCCGTGCAGGTGGACGATGCGCTGATGGAGCATGCGCCGAAGCTGCGCGTCATCGGACGCGCCGGCGTGGGCGTGGACAACATTGACGCCGACGCGGCCACACGGCGCGGCGTTGTCGTGATGAACACTCCGGGCGCGAATGCCGTGGCCGTGGCGGAACTGGCCATCGGCCTGATGATTGATCTGGCGCGCAAGGTGCCCGCGGCCAACGCATCGATGCACGCCGGCAAGTGGGAAAAGAAGTCGCTGCAGGGCTCGGAGCTGCGCGGCAAGACGCTGGGCATTCTTGGCCTGGGCCGCATCGGCCTTGAGGTCGCCAAACGCGCGAAGGGATTCGGGCTGGAAATTATCGGCAGCGATCCGTTTGTGTCCGCCGCCGTGGCGCGCGAAAACGGCATCAGGCTGGTGACGCTGGATGAGCTGATCGCCGGATCAGACTACCTGACGCTGCACGTGGGCCTGACGCCGCAGACCACGGGAATCGTCAATGCCAAAACGCTGGCGGCGATGAAGAAGGGCGTGCGCATCATCAACTGCGCGCGCGGCGAGCTGGTGGACGAAGCCGCGCTTGCCGCGGCGCTGAAGAGTGGGCAGGTGGCCGGAGCGGCGCTCGATGTCTTGACCGTGGAGCCGCCCAAGGACTCGCCGTTCTTCGGGCTGGACAACGTGATTCTCACGCCGCATATCGCCGGCTCAACCGCCGAGGCGCAGGAGGCGGTGGGCGTGCAAATCGCCATGCAGGTGCGTGAGTATCTGAAGCTGGGCGTGGTGCAGAATGCCGTCAACCTGCCTTCGCTCAGTCACGAGGAATATGTGCAACTGGCGCCCTACATCGGCCTCGCCGGGCGGCTCGGTTCGTTTCTGGCGCAGACCGGCAAGGGCGGCATCGATGGCATTCAAATCACCTACGGCGGCGCGCTGGCTGAGGCCAAGACAGACCTGGTGCGCAACGCAGCCATTGAAGGGCTGCTGCAGGGCTCGGAGAACGTGAACCGCATCAATGCCGCGGCTGTGGCGGCAGAGCGCGGCATCCGCGTTCACGAGGAGAAGCAGGAGAGCGCCCGTGGCGCCGGCACCGTGCTGACCATCGAACTGCATGCATCTGAGGGAACGCGGCGCGCCAGCGCGACGGTCATCCACGGCGAACAGCCGCGGCTGCTGGAGTTCGATGGCATCGACATCGAGGCCCCGCTTGAGGGCAACCTGCTGGTCTGCCGCAATCTCGACGTGCCCGGCGTGATCGGAAAAATCGGCACCATTCTGGGCGAGCACGGCCTGAACATCGCCAACTTTGCCCTGGGCCGCGAACGCACGGGCGCCAGGCCGGTGAAGGCGCTGGCCGTGGTGCAGGTGGACGCGCCGGTTCCAGCCGCGGTGCTCGATGCGCTTGGCACGATTGAGGCCCTGATCGAGGCGAAGCCGGTGGAGCTGTAACTCCGGCTGGTCTGGCGCGCTGCATCAATTGAAAAGGCCACCGCTTGAGGGCGGTGGCCTTTCTAGTTTCGAAAAGCAGGCTTACGCGCGGCTCAGGTACGCGCCTTCGCTGGTGTCCACGCGGATCTTCTCGCCTTCGTTGATGAAGGCCGGGACCTGGACCACGAGGCCGGTTTCCATCTTGGCGGGCTTGGTAACGCTGGAGGCGGTGGCGGACTTGAGGCCCGGCTCGGTCTCGACAACAGTCAGCTCGACTGCCGACGGCAGCTCGATGCCCACAGCTTGGCCGTCATGGTAGCTCACCTTGATCTGCAGGTTCGGCGTAAGGTACTCAACTGCATCGCCCAGTGTGGAGCCTTTGAGCACGGTCTGCTCGTAGTCCACAGGATTCATGAAGTAGTAGTCGTCGCCATCGGCATAGAGGAACTCCATTGAGACTTCGTCCACGACTACCTTTTCAATGGCGTCGGCGGAGCGGAAGCGGTGCTCGAACATGGCGCCGGACTTGAGGTTCCGCAGCTTGGCCTGGATGAAGGCGCGCAGGTTGCCGGGCGTGCGGTGCTCCACCTTGAAGACCAGGTGCAACTGGTCGTTGTGCTTGATGATCATGCCCGGACGCATTTGAGTGGCGGGAATCGCCATAAGGGTAAAACTCCTTGCTGTGCTTGCGCTCACTGCGCAAAAAAGATCGGCCTTGGCCCATTGATTATTGTAGCGTAGGGGCGTAGTTTGACGGGTTACGGGGCAAAGTCCCGGCCCCGGCGCTCAAGACGGGCGAACTCTTGGTTGAACGCATGAACGCGCAGCGGTTGGCACGAACCTGGCCCAGGCCTGGCCCGACATTGACGCTGCTGCTTCTGTGCGTTCTCTGGTCCCTCACTTCTCTGCGCAGTGACCTGATGCAGAATCTTTCGCTGCATCCATTGCCGTCCATGGAAAGCCAGGCATTGCCGTTTGCGCTGCTCGCTGTCATCGCAGGCATATTTGCCCTTGTACGTCGAACGGAGTGGCCTCGGGGGCGGCGTTTGCTGGTTCCTGTGCTGGTCGGTCTCGGCCTTTTTGTTGTGCCTGCCGTGCTCGTGTCCCTCTCAAAAGACTGGGTGCCGGAGCTGGCGCGCGTGGCGCTGTTTTCGCTTACACCGGTCTTCGCTGTCGTTCTCGAGCCGTATATCGGCCATCTGATGGGACCACAGACCCGAGGCAGCCTGCCTGCGGCGCTGGCTGCCGTGGTGGGCATGCTGTGCATCTTTCCGATGCAGATTCCGCAGACGGGCAAG
>JAJYBT010000597.1 GCA_021778875.1 Acidobacteriota bacterium
TTCAAGGCGACGCGGTTGCGATCAATCGAGAGATACAGCTCCTTGGGGATGTACTCCTTGTAGCGCTCGTAGGCTTCCGCGCCGGCCAGACTTTCTTCCCAGCGGATTTTGACGCCCGTTGCCGCCAGGATGCGGGTCACGACGCGGGTGATCTCCGGCCCGATGCCGTCGCCGGGGATCAGAGAAATGGTGTGTTCGCGGGAAGTCGAAGTGCTCATTGAGACAGGTCCTTAAAGGTTAGTGGCCGTAGCGGGCGCGGGATCAAAGGGATTCCAGTTCGGTTTTGAATTCGTTGACGTCCTGAAAGTCGCGATGCACGGAGGCGAAGCGAATGTAGGCGACGGTATCGAGCGCCTTCAGCTCGCGCATAATCAGCTCCCCGACCTCGGCCGAACGTCGTTCACGCTCGGGAGAATCCATGACAAAGTTTTCAGCTTCATTCACGATGGACTCCAGCCGGGCCGCGGGGACGGGCCGTTTTTCGCAGGCGCGCAGCAGTCCGTTCAACACCTTGTTGCGCTCAAATTTTTCGCGGCGGCCGTCCTTTTTGACGACCATGTAGGGAATCTCGTCCAGGCGCTCATAGGTGGTGAAGCGCTTCTCGCAACGCTCGCACTCCCGGCGCCGGCGGATGGAGTCGGCTTCCTTGCTTTCGCGGGAATCGACCACGCGGTCCTGGGTATAGCCGCAATAGGGGCACTTCATCGGTATCCCTTTGATTCTATCAACGGTGTGTCGTGCGGCCTCAGACGCGGGCGCTCCGCAGGCGCAGCGCGTTGGCGATGACCGACACCGAGCTCATCATCATCGCCGCGCTGGCGATCACCGGGCTGAGCAGGAGTCCGAAGAACGGATACAGAACCCCCGCGGCGATCGGAATGCCGAGCGAGTTGTACAGGAACGCGAACCACAGATTCTGGCGGATATTCTGCGTCGTCGCCAGACTCAGGTTGCGGGCGCGTACCAGGCCCTGCAGGTCGCCGCGAACCAGCACAATCCCCGCAGTCTGAATGGCAACGTCTGTACCGCTGCCCATGGCGATGCCGACATCGGCCTGCGCCAGTGCGGGCGCATCATTCACGCCGTCGCCGGCCATGGCGATGCGGCCTTTGGCGCGCAGCCGCTGCACGGTCTCCGCTTTCTGGCCCGGCAGCACTCCGGCCTCCACTTCACGGATGCCGAGCTGCGCGGCCACAGCTTCTGCCGTCTGGCGCGTGTCTCCAGTGATCATCACCAGGCGCAGGCCGGCCTTCTGCAGCGCGCGAACCGCCTGGGCGGCCGAAGGTTTAATAGGATCGGAGACTGCGATCAGACCGGCCAGGGCACTGTCGATTGCGACATAAAGCAGCGTAGCCCCGCCAGCCGCCAGGCGATCGCTCTCGGCCTGCAGGGATTCCACCGCGATGCTGTGCATCTGCATCAGCGCGCGGTTTCCGATCAACACGCTGTGGCCCTCGACGGTTCCGGCCGCGCCCATTCCGGGCAACGCCGAGAAGTCCCTGGCTGGCGCGAGCGTCAGGCTTTTCTCCTCCGCCGCACGAACGATTGAGGCGGCGAGTGGATGCTCGCTCGCAACCTCCAGACTCGCGGCGACCCGGAGCAGGCTCGCTTCATCCATCGCACCGGCGGGCACCGTCTGCAGCACCGTCGGTTTGCCTTCCGTCAGGGTTCCAGTCTTGTCGAGCACCAGGGTGCGAACTTTGGCCAGCGCTTCCAGCGATGCGGCATTACGGATCAGAATGCCCGCCTGCGCGCCCCGGCCCATGCCGACCATGATGGACATGGGCGTCGCCAGGCCAAGAGCGCACGGGCAGGCAATGATGAGCACAGCGACCGCGTTGACCAGTGCGGTGGTTCCGTGCGGCGCCGGACCCCAGTGGTACCAGGCGACGAAGGTCGCAATGGCAACCAGCACTACGGTTGGAACAAAGATGGCGGATACTTTGTCGGCCAGCGCCTGGATGGGGGCTCGCGTGCGTTGCGCCTCGCTCACCATACGGACAATCTGCGCCAGAAACGTCTCGCTGCCGACGCGTTCGGCGCGCATCAGCAGGCCCCCATTGCCGTTGACTGTCCCGCCGACCAGCTCGGCTCCCGCTGTTTTTTCGACTGGAATCGGCTCGCCCGACACCATCGACTCATCCACGCTGCTCGCGCCTTCCAGCACAACTCCGTCCACCGGGACACGTTCGCCCGGACGTACCCGCAGGCGGTCACCCACGGCGATGGAGGCCAGCGCAATGTTGCGCTCCGTGCCGTCGGGTTCCACGCGGCGGGCTGTCTTGGGGGCCAGGTTCAGCAGGGAACGCAAAGCCGAGTTGGTCTGGCTGCGGGCCCGTAGCTCCAGCACCTGCCCCAGCAGGACCAGCGTGGTGATGACCGCAGCCGGTTCAAAGTAGAGATGGAGGTAGCCTTCCTCATCCCGCAAGCCTGGAATCAGCCGGTGAGAGAGCACCAGCACGACCAGACTGTAAAAATAGCTGACCCCGACACCCATCCCGATCAGCGTGAACATGTTCAACCGGAAGGTCGTCAGCGAACGCCACGCGCGCTCCAGAAAAGGGGCGCCGCACCAGAGCACGACTCCGGAGGCGAGCACCAGTTGCATCCACTCCGCAAACGGACTGGTCAGGATGGTGTCAAAGCGCTCATCCCGCAGCAGGCTGATCACCATGCGGACGACGAGCGGCATGGTCAGAACCACAGCGACGCCGAAGCGGCGGGTCATATCCTCCAGTTCAGGGTTCGCATCTGCCGTTGCGTAAATGCGCGGCTCAAGCGCCATGCCACAGATCGGACAATTTTCCGGATTCGGCATCACGATCTGCGGATGCATCGGGCAGGTATACTCCACCCCTTCGGTCGTCAGCGAGGGCTCGGCGGGCTCCAGCGCCATGCCGCAAATCGGGCACGGCCCCGGCTCCGCCTCGTGTACCTCAGGATCCATCGGGCAAATGTAGCCGCCGGGGGAGGGTTCTTTTTTGTGAGCGGCTGCCAGCGCAGATCCCGTAGCGGTGGAAGGCTGTGGCTGGTCCGCCGCAGAAGAGGCGTTGAACGTTTCCGCGCAGGACGTTCCGCAGAAGTAGTACGTCTTGCCGTCGCGCTCCGCTGTTGCTTTGGCACGCGCGGGCGCGACCTTCATGCCGCAGACCGGGTCCACCTCGGTGGGCATGTAGGCGGCGGGATTCGCATTAAATTTCGCGCTGCATGACTGGCTGCAGAAAAAATATTGCTTTCCTTCAAAATCCGCAGTGGCGGCTGCCTGCTCCGGCGGAAACTTCATTCCACATACCGGGTCGGTGACGGTGGTGGGCCGGTCTGCTCCCGGCAATTCTGTGTCTCCAGTCATTTCAG
>JAJYBT010000598.1 GCA_021778875.1 Acidobacteriota bacterium
AGTCGAAACAGCCTGCCCGCCCTCCGTCAGCTTCATCCGAATAAAGTGCACGTCGCTCAGCCCCGTCGGGAACTGTAGCTTGAAGCACTGCACCGTTGAGTCTTCCTTGCTGTCCAGCGTCGATGTATTGGTCCACATCCGGCTGCCGTCCATGTTTAGAATCTCCACGTGCGCCTGCAGTCCTCGCCGGATTCCGCCGCTGTAGTTCACCACCTCTACGGCGTCCGTAGAGCGGTTCCACTGGATGTGCAGCGGCTCGCACGCATTCTTGCAGCCGTAATATGCCGCCGTCGGCTCAAAGTAGTAGTCGTAGGTCTGCCACACAAACGACGGCCAGCACGGATGGCTCATCCACAACAGCAGTCCCATGCGGTACTTGCTCTGCGCCTCAAACATCGCCTGATAACCCTGGTAGTTGATGAATTGTGCCAGCGTCACCCACTCGTCGGCGTCATCCGCCCCACCAAAATTGTTGGCAATCATCGACAGGAACGACGTCCCCCCTTGCGCGCCCTGGAGCGTAAAGTCGTGCAGGCCCCAGTCCAGACCCTGCGGCCACATGGCCTTTGCGGGCATCATGAGTTTCAGACTCTCGTAGGGCGGAATATTCGGCATACCCATCTCGCTATGCAGCTTCGGATCCGGCCTGCGGAAATACAACTCCGGCGGCAGTGCCTGGTACGGCCCATGCCCGCTCACCACGTCATCCGCCGAGCTGCCGATGTAGTGGATCTGCGGGTGCAGCTCCTTGATCGCCTCGATCAGCCCAGTCTGTAGTGTTGCTGGCGGATATCCCTCATTCCGTCCGCAATACAGCCCGATCGATGCGTGATTGCGGATCCGCAGCAGCAGATCGCGCGCGTTCTTCATGAACATCGCATCGTCATTCGGCACCGGCCCATCCCAGGGATTCGCCAGCCAGAAGTCCTGCCACACCATGACGCCGTGCCGGTCGCAAGCCTCATAAAAGGCCTCATCGCCAATCTGGCCCACCCAATTGCGAATCATCGTAAAGTTCATTTCACGGTGATACCGCAGGGCCGCATCATACTCGCGCGCGCGATAGCGCAGCATCGACTCGCTGAAGCCCCAGTTGCCGCCCTTCGCCACAAATCGGCGGCCGTTGACCCAGATCCGAAGATCGCCGCCCTGCTCGCTATAAGCCATCTGCCGCACGCCCGCCTTGAAAGCCTTTTTGTCGGTCGTCTTGTGGTCGTGTCCTTCAAACCACAGCTCCACGTCATACAGGTGCGGCTCGCCGTAGCCCGCCGGCCACCACAGTTGCGGGTTCGCGAGGAATAGCTCCTTGTGTGTGGAAGAGTCCAGCGTTAAGGTCTTGGTTGCCGAGCCTTCCAGCTTCACCTTCTGCTCAAACTTCACGTCGCCAAATCGCCCGTGCAGCACTCCGGAAACATGCTTCGGATCGTGATTCACAAGATCCACGGCAATGGCTACGTCCGCGCTCGACGTATCAGGCAAGGGAAGTTTCGTCGTCACAAACGGATTCTCCAGCGTCACCGGCCCGGTCACTGTCACATACACATCGCCCCAAATGCCCGTGTTCCGCCCGCGAATCGTCGGGATCCAGTCCCATCCAATCGATGCGTGATAGGTCGGATTGTCCGCGCCCAGCGCCCCGCCGTTCCTGCCCGTGCTCGCATAGGTCTTCTGCTTGCAGCTTCCCGGCGTTGCGTTCTTCTCAATCCGGATCGCCAGCGCGTTCATTCCCTTCGCCAGCAGCTTGTCCGTTACGTCAAACCGCCCGCGCATGAATCCACCTTCGATGCGCCCCAGCTTCTCACCGTTCAGATAAACGTCGGCTTTCCAGTTAATGCCGTCAAAGTTCAGCCACGCGCGCTCGCCCTTCTCCAGCGTCGGTGTTTCAAACTCCCGCCGGTACCAGAAGTCCGCATAAAAGTAAGAGTCGGAAATATACAGCTGGTTCTGCCCGAAGTTCGGATCGGGAATCGCCCCCACGTTGTAATACGATGTCAGCACTGTTCCCGGAACCGTCGCCACCACCCAGCTGTCAGCGGCATAGCCGCTCTTTGAAAGTGCCTCGCCGCCGTCCTGCACAAAATTCTCGCGCTGCAGTCTCCAGTCGCCGCCCGCCAGGTCCAGCCGTCCGCCTTGCTGATTCATCACCGGAGCATGTGCCTGAGCCACCGGGCCGCCCCGCCCATAAACCTCAATCTCACTCAGCAGGTAGCCATGCGGACCTGACGGCCGCGTCATCAGCACCCGCACATAGCGGGCCTGTGCCGGAATTGTGAGCTGAAAGTCATCCACCTGACCCGTCCGCCCGTTCAGCGACACCAGGTCCTTCCAGTTTTCCGCATCGTCTGAGATCTGCACCGAGCCCTCCGCCGCCCGCTCCACCCAGTACAGCGCCACGCGGTCAAAGCTGCACCGCGCACCCAGGTCCACATACACCCACTCCTCCGCCGAACCCGCGCTCATCCATGCGCTGTTAAAGGTGTACGGCCCTCCCACCTGCACGCGCTCAGAGCCGCGATAGAACGCCACCTGCCCCGCGTTCCAGACCGAGGTAAACATGCCCCGGAACCTCTCCGGAAGCTCCGCCGACAGGTCAATCTTGTAGTACTGCTTCTTCACCGGTCTGCTGAAATAAACCGCCGGGGTGTAGAGCTTTGCCGACTTCACCATGTCGGGCGGAAAATTCGTCCCTGGCACTTCCTTCGGTCCGCTCGCGGCTCCCATCTCTTCCCAGATGTAGCCGTCATCGGATACCGAGACCACAGTGCGGATCGTCGCCCCGTCAACCTCCGCGGGCATCGCCAGAAACACATTGACGCGGTCGACCTCTGGTACCGTGCCGCCCAGCATTTCAATATGAATCGACGGCGATTCTCCCTTCAGCTCCGTAATCGTCGCGGCCCAGTGGTCAAGCAAAGCCTCGCGCTCATACTTCGGCAGCGGCTCAAACGGATTCAATGACACGGACACCCAGCTCGGCATCGCCGCATCCTTGATTCCATCCGTCACCAGTTGTGCCGTCAGATTGTAGTCATAGCTGCTTGAGTGGTACGCCGGGCGCAGAAGCGCGAGGTTCCGGTAGGTCGAGGTGTCAAAGGTGAGAATCGGGCTGAAGTCCTCGCTCGGCGCTCCGGGATAGATACCAATCCCGCGCGTATAGCCGCCACTCGTCGCCATGCTCATCTCCGCGACCATCGCGGACGGAGGCATTCCTGCATCCACGCTGGTTGCGGCCCGTGCCGTAACCGGCGGCATCGCGGCTCCAGCCCCTGCAAGAATCGTTGTCTTTAAAAAGTCCCGCCTCGATGTCCCCATTCCGCGGCTCCGAAAAATCAGGTTGTAAATCAGCTTGAA
>JAJYBT010000599.1 GCA_021778875.1 Acidobacteriota bacterium
GATCTTCAGCGATGGCAGAGATGAGGAGATCGCTCCGCTGCTTGCGATGGAGGGAGTGAAGCGTGTGAGCTTCGGATCAAGCATTGCGGACATTCTCGCCATGAGCCAGGCGAGGATATTGATCACGTCCGGCTCTACGTTCAGCATGTGGTCTTCGTTTCTAGGCCAGATGCCCACAGTGTGGTTTCCGAAGCGGCTATATCATCCCATTCTGCCGGATCCGAGGCGGGAGCTTTCCACCTATGCTGAGATTCCGCGCACATTTGTGGAGCAGTGCGAGCTTTCCCTGGCGAGCGGCAACGCACGTGAATCTGCGTAATTGGATCGCGCCGGCAGATGCCGAGCCGGCGAGTTGAGTATTGCCATTGCAGAATGCATCTGCATGGATGTTGTACGAGAGTCTGATGCCGAACGACGCGAGCATTGCGGTCATCATCCTGACCTACAACGAAGAGCGGCATTTGCCGCGCGCGCTGAAGTGTGTTGCGGCATTTGCGCAAGAGGTTTTTGTGGTGGACTCTTTCTCGACGGACAGGACGGTCGAGATTGCCAAGGAATACGGCGCGACGGTTTTGCAGCATCCATTTCAAAATCAAGCAAAGCAGTTTGCATGGGCGCTGGAGCATACGCCGATGCATGCAGACTGGGTGATGCGACTGGATGCGGATGAGGTTGTGGAGCCGGACCTGGCGCAGGAGATCAGGACACGGCTTCCTCAACTCGCGCCGGATGTGATGGGAGTCAACCTGAATCGCAAGACGATCTTTCAGGGAAGATTCATCCGACATGGCGGAAGGTATCCGCTGATTCTGCTTCGCATTTGGCGGCGCGGCAAGGCTCGCATCGAGGACCGGTGGATGGATGAGCACATCTATCTGACTGAGGGTCGCGCGGTGACGCTTCGCGGCGGATTTGCCGATGACAACCTGTTTGACCTGACCGCATTTACTGAGAAGCACAATCGTTATGCGAGTCGCGAGGCGCTCGATGTGCTGAATCAGAGATGGCAACTGTTTCCGTCGCAGTCCATGGTGACGGCGGCGTCGGCTTCGCGGCAGGCTGGCATCAAGCGATTTCTAAAGGAATCCATCTATAACCGAATGCCGTTTGAAGTGTCGGCGATTGGCTACTTTCTCTTCCGGTACATTGTGCAACTCGGCTTTCTGGATGGTCGGGAAGGGCTGGTGTATCACGCGCTGCAGGGGTTCTGGTATCGCTTCCTGGTGGGCGCGAAGCTGCGCGAGTTGGAGAAAGCCGTCCGGAATGCTGCGTCGCGAGAGGCTGCCCTGCGCGAGGTAGAGCGCCTGACACGGCAGCCAATCGACAAGCTGCGAGAGCCTGATTCGATTTCAACTTAGAACGCAACCAGCGTCTTTTCCGCTCCGGCTTCGCTCTCGCACCTTCACCGCCGGGGTTCCCGCATAGACTCCCCACGCCTCCAGGTCGCGCGTCGCGACCGATCCCAAGCCCAGTACAGAGCCCTCAGCCAGGTTGACCCCCGGGCAGACCGATGCCCGGGCGCAGACCCATGCATAAGCGCCTATCGTCATGGAGTAGGCGAGCAGCGGAAAGGCAGGATCATCGAGGTCGTGGGTGGCGCCGCAGAGGTAAGCCTGCTGCGAGAGAATTGCGTGCGAGCCAAGATGGACGGGAGCCGGGTTGTATATCTCGACGCCATCGGCTGCGGTGACCTGATCGGCGCAGGTCAGGTTCCAGGGTGCCCAGATCTTCGAGCCGGGGTAGAAGTGGCAGTTCGGCCCCATGCCGGCTCCAAAGAGTCGAAGAAGCAGAGAGCGCCAGGCATGAAACGGGCGCGGAGACGGCCGATAGAGAAGCAGCCAGCAGAGATTCCACAGCAGGCGCACGAGGCGAACACGAAGCGAGAAGGAAGGACGAAGATAGGGGTCGGCTGCGCCCGGGCGGGATTGCAAATCTGCCGCGGTGTAATGGATTTGCTTTGCCACTGCTGCCTCCCTTGCCCTCATCCCTGCCGGTAGCGTGTCATCCCCAACGGCTGCCACCTGCTCTTCGTCCTGCCATGACGCCCTTCCATGGTACGGATCGGTGAAGGGCTGCGGCGGCGATTGCGGGTGTTGCGCTTCTGCCGGAGCAGGTTATCTCATTCTAGGGTCTGAACGGTGCGCATGCACGAAGCTGACTGGATGCACATTTCCTTTGTGCGGACTGCGGGCCGGAAGATGCGCATCCCGAGCGGCTTCGCGGCGTGCGACTGTATGTGCAAGCTGCACATTCTCAAAGACTAAAGAGGCGACCTGTGTCCGCCTTGGTCTGCGTCCCCCGGCATGGATGCCGCCTGCAATTCTGCCGTGACGAAAAGAGCGGTTGACTGCAGCGAAAATATTGGGAGTGCTCCTCTTGCATTTCCGCTGACTTAGCGTCAAAATCCTTCCACAATTCACCGGATCCTGCTTTTGGGTTCTGAAAAGACGCTCTGCATGCGTGTCCATGCTTGCGCGGATGGCTGCTGCACAGCGCAGGAGCTAGACATGGCCGGCAACGCGGAAGCGTCACGTCAGCGGGTTCTTGGTATCGATGCAGGAGCGGAGACGCTGAAACTGGTGGAACTGGCGCAGATTGATGGCCAGTGGACGATCCAGCGGCGTTATCGCATGGAACATGGCAAGGAACCGCAGGCCCTTCTGGACCGCCTGTATCGCGAATGGGATGCAACCACTTTCAGCAGCGCAGCGCTGACGGGCAGGCTGGGCCGCCAGTTCAGCTTTGCCCGGGTTCCGCTGCAACAGGCGCAATCCCGGGCATTTCGGTTTTTCTATCCCAAAACCGCTGGGACACTGGTGTCCATTGGCAGCCATGGCTTCTCGGTCTTGGAAGTGAGGGCGAATGGTCGCGAGGTGTTTCGCGAGAACAGCCGGTGCTCGCAGGGGACCGGCAACTTTCTGCGTCAGTTGACGGGAAGGTTTTCCCTGGCGGTGGAAGAGGCCAGCGCACTGTGCGCCGATGTGGAGCATGCCGCGGCACTTTCAGGCCGCTGCCCCGTGATTCTGAAGACGGATATGACGCATCTTGCCAACAAGGGCGAGAACCGGGCAGAGATACTGGCCGGGCTGTTTGATGCGGTGTGCGAAAACGTACTGAACCTGATCAAGCCGGGGATCAGCCCGGGACCGATTGTGCTGATAGGCGGAGTGAGCCAGTCGCCTCGCGTACAGCGGACGTTTCTGGACCGGCTGGCGAAGCATGGCTATGAACTGCTGGTACCGGGCGAGGATGGCCTGCACTGGGAGGCGCTGGGCGCGGCGCTGCTGGCAGCGGAGCAGACGCTGCAGGCACCCGGTGTGGACCAGTTGATGAGCAATCATGCGGGGGCG
>JAJYBT010000600.1 GCA_021778875.1 Acidobacteriota bacterium
AACATGCCTCGCCAGCCTCGCTGAGCGCGGCATGCAGCGTCGCGCTGAAGCTCTTTCGCTGGGCGCCTGGCAGCGCCGTTCTGAACTCGTCCAGCGCGTACATCGAATCCTGCGCCACAGGAACACATTGCATCCCATCGCCACGCGCTCCTTACTGGGAGTCCTCGGTTGCGGCCTGCTCTTCGGCTCAGTGGAACTCGCGCGCTGCCCGCAGTTGATCGCGTTTGTTCCGGCACAGGACGCAGAACACTCGCAGACAATCGCAACAATGCAAGCGCCGGCTGAACCAGCGCAGCTCATCAACGCAGCGAGCACCCCCGTGCGCAAGGCGGCCTCGGCCACGCATGGATTCCGCGCAATCCAGTCAAGACCGCATGCTGCATACAATGCGCAGGCACGCGGAACATTCGCATCGTACGACGCAGCCGAAGGGACGGCTTCAGCCTCCGTGCTCGCTTCCGGTTCGCCGAAGCGGATGACGAAGGTTGCATTCGCCGATTCACCATCCGCTCCAGTCAGTGAGCCGCAATGGATTGTGCTCACCGCCTGGCAGCAGGTACAAACCGCAAGCTCTGCCGCGCGTCCGATTGCAGACTATGACACCGGCGAGATAACAGAGCAGCCCAGTGGCCAGGTGACGAGTCAAATCACAGTCACCCGATTGATTTTCAAAATTCTTCCCGCAGGTTCCACATCCGCTCAGCCAGCTGCAGTGCCCGTTCGCAGCGACTGGTTCGTGATTCAACTCTAACCACCAACTTCACCCCATGAGAGGTAGCTATGTCAGTATCAACTAATTCATTAGTCGCAAAAGCCAGGCGCTTCGCTGTCCCCGCAGGAGCGGCGGCATCGGTACTTCTGGGATTCACATTGCTGCTTAGTCACGCCACAGCGCACGCCGCCGGCAACGGCGCGTCTCCACTGGACGACAACAGCGTTTCCTCATTGGTTTCGCTGGACAACGCGGTTGAGGCAGTGGCTGCGCGCGTCACCCCTGCTGTGGTCAACGTGTCCGTCACCTCGCGCGCTCCGGCGCAGGACGTCATGTCCGATGACGGCCAGGAAAACTCACCGGACAATCTGCCGCCCGGACTGCGGCAGTTCTTCTTCGGCCCGCAAGGCCGTGGCCAGGGGATGACGCCGCCTTCACAGGTCGAGCGTGGCATCGGCAGCGGCATCATCATCTCGCCTGACGGTTACATCCTCACCAACGATCACGTGGTCAACGGAGCCACGCAGATCCGCGTGACTCTGCATGACCGCCGCGTCTTTCCGGCCAAACTGATCGGCGTCGATAAACTCAACGATCTGGCGGTCATCAAGATCAATGCTGCAAATCTGACAAGCGTCGCATGGGGTGACTCCACCAGACTGCACCCCGGCCAGACCGTGCTCGCCTTCGGAAGTCCCTTCGGCTACTTCCAGTTCTCGGTCACGCGCGGCATTGTGAGCGCGCTCGACCGGCCCAATCCCTACTCCGACGATCCGCGCAAGCCGGGCGACTTCATCCAGACCGACGCTGCCATCAACCCCGGCAACTCCGGCGGGCCACTGGTGGACGCGCGCGGCGAGCTGGTTGGCATTAACACCTTCATCATCTCCAACAGCGGTTCCTTCGCGGGCGCCGGCTTTGCGATTCCCTCGCAGATTGCCAAGGCCTCCGCTGATGCCATCATCAAAAGCGGCTCTGTGCATCATGGCTACCTGGGAATCAGCATGAACGATGTCACGCCAGATAACGCCAGCTTCTTCAGCCTGCCCGATGCCAGCGGAGCAATCATCAGCCAGGTCACCCCTGACTCGCCGGCCAGCCGCGCCGGACTCCAGAATGGCGACGTTCTGCGCGAACTGAACGGCAAGACAATCGTCAATGGAAGCGCCCTTCAGGTGGCTGTCACTCAGATTGCTCCAGGCAACACAATTGCCCTCGGCATTCTGCGCAACGGCAAGCCGGAAACGCTGAAAGTCACCGTTGGCGCGTTTCACGCGAACAATGAAGTGGCTGACAATGCCGGCGCGGGCGCGCAAAATCGCGGAAGGCTCGGCCTCGCCGTCAGCGACCTCACGCCGGATCTTCGCAACCAGTTGCGCATTCCCGCGCGTGTGAGTGGCGCAGCCATACAGCAGGTTCGTCCCGCAAGCCCGGCGGATGACGCAGGCCTCGCCCCCGGAGACGTCATCCTGGAAGTAGACAGGCGCCCTGTCGAGAGTGCGGACAAATTCGCGAGCGCAATCCACTCCATTCCGGCAGACAAGAATATCCTTCTCCTCGTCTGGTCGAAGGGTGGAACCAGCTACCGCGTTGTGCGCCCGGACCAGAACCCGCAAAGTGGTATGTAGACATGGGGCACAAGGGCCGCTGCATTCCGCCAGGAAGCTGCGGCCCCGGCCTCAACTGCTTCGCCTCGCCAGCCCTTCGCGCGCGTCACTGCCCGCGCCTCCAATGCGGCTTATACTCCAAGGTGCCGGGGAGGCTCGGCAGCCCAGCCCATTCGCTGGAGCGGCCGCAAAAGCAGCGCCATGGAAGCTGACTTCAATCCGCGTGCCGAACAACCGCCAGTCGCCGCATGGGGAATCCTCGTCCTCGTAGGATTCACGGCAGTCATCGGGCAAATCGTTCTCATGCGGGAACTCCTTCTCCTCTTCAACGGCAATGAGCTCTCCATGGGGCTCATGCTGGCCACCTGGCTGCTATGGACCGCCGCTGGAAGCAGCATGACCGGCCGCCTGGTGCGTGATGGCTCCAGCGTTCGCATCCCAATTGCCCTCGCGGAATTACTCTGTGGACTCAGCCTGCCACTCACCGTGTTGGCGCTGCGTTCCGCCCGAGCGCTCTTCCAAATTGTTCCAGGAGAAGTGCTGGGCCCTGTGCCTGTGGTGCTCATTTCTCTGCTCTGCCTGAGCGTGTTTTGCCTGTTGTCAGGGTCCCTTTTCGTTTTGGCCGTACGCATCTACCAGCAGCAGCGCAGCGTCACAGGGCAGCTTGCCACCAGTTATGCCTACCTGCTTGAGACTTCAGGATCCGGCTTCGGAGGAATTCTCACGAGCATACTGCTGCTGCGCGTCTTCGGCTCCTTTCAGATTGCCATGATTGTCGCCCTGCTGAATCTTGGCGTGGCGGCAAGCCTGCTCTTCAAAGTCAGCCGCCGGCAGGCTCTTGCAATTGCATTGGCTGGATTGGTTCTGGCTTTCCCTCTTTTACTCCACGTCGCGCCGCGCCTCGAAGAGTCCGCGCAACAGCACTTGTGGAAGGGATTTCGCGTCATGGGCTCACAGGACTCCATCTACGGCAAACTCACGGTCGTCGATGCGGGTGGCATGCACAGCATTTATGACAACGGCTCACTCA
>JAJYBT010000005.1 GCA_021778875.1 Acidobacteriota bacterium
AGGCCCCACGCCGATGGGAACAAGAACACATGCGCGAACCCCCGCCACCGACGGCGCAATCGTCAGATGGCAAAGCGGACAGTTGTCTGAAGAAGTATTGACGTGATGATGCCAGACCGCACCCAGTGTCGTGCCCAGCAGCAGCACCAGAAGCACCACCGGGACCACCACACACCAGATTCGTTTTTGGCCAGACATTGTCAGGAGCACGTCAAAAACCCTTCGCCGCTTGTCAGTTAGTGTAGACCATAATCAGCGTTCTTTGGATATTCAGCTGTCAATCTTCGTTTCCGGGCCCGCACGCCGCAGTGTCTGGACGCCGAAAGGCGTCCGCCTGGGCACGGGCAGCCCTTTGCCTCTCGCGCAGTTCCATGCAGCGGCCAGGGCCGTCTGCAACGGGTAACGGGTTGAATCTTCTCGGGGCCAGAGCAGCTTCTTTCCGGCTCGTTCGCAGAGCAATTCGCGCGTCTTAAACGGTTGCCTTGGTGGCTCCCGTCGAGACACCCCCATCCACCAGCAGTGTCTGGCCGGTGACATAGCGGCTTGACTCCGACGCCAGAAAGACAACTGCCCCATCAAGATCGTCAGGCTGCCCCGGACGCTTCAGCGGAATGCGATCGCAGATATATTCGACCCACGCGGCATTCTCATACAGCACCTGATTTTGTGCCGTCTTGAACCACCCCGGGGCCAGGCAATTCACCGTGATCCCGTGGACGCCCCAATCGTCGGCCAGGCTCATCGTCAGTTGCCGTATCCCACCCCGGCTCGCGCCATAGGGGCCGAGCCCCGCGAATCCTGCAACGCTCGTAACGGAGCCAATGTTGATCACGCGCCCATAGCGGCGCTCGATCATCCCTCGCGCGACAGCCTGCGCGACAAAGAATGAGCCGCGCAGATTCGTATCCAGGATCGTGTTCCAGTCATCCCAGGTCACGTCCAGCGCGGGCTTGCGAATATTGCAGCCCGCATTATTCACGAGGATATCGATCTTGCCGAAATGCGCCTCAACCGCGGCAACTGCCTGCTGAATGCTCGAATGATCGCGAACATCCAGTTCCGTGCAGAAGGCCTGCCGCCCCAGATCCCGAATCTCGCTCGCAAATCCGCTCAGCGAATCCTTGTTTCGGCTCGTCATTGCAATGTCGGCGCCGGCTCGCGCCAGCGCGCGGGCAAAGTACTGTCCCAGCCCGCGGCTGGTCCCTGTTATCAGTGCAACGTTACCCGATAAGTCAAACAGCGAGCCGTTCATTCAATCGATCCTCAGGGTTCCAGAACAACCTTAAGAAGCCCGGGCTCCCTCGCATACAAGCGCTCAAACCACGACACTCCATCTGCAAGCGGAGCCACGGCGGAAATCAGCGGCTCCACGCGAATGGCGCCGCTCGCCATCAGCTCAATGCATTCGGGATATTCGCCCGACGAAGCGCACGAGCCCTGCAGCCGTATCTGGCGCGAGACCACCGATTGCAACCCAAGCTCAATCGTCGGCGCCACATTGCCCACAAGAGTAACCGCGCCGCCCTTCCTCACGCCTTCCACCGCCAGCTTGATCGCCGCCGTCGTGCCAACACATTCCAGCGCAACATCCGCGCCGCGGCCTTCGCACTGCTCCTGAATCCGCCGGATAACATCCTCGCTGCGCGCGTTGAACGTCTGCGTAGCCCCCATGCTGCGCGCCAGTTCCAGCCGCGTGTTGTCCACGTCCAGAACAAAAACCCTCGCTGCCCCCGCATGCCGCACCGCCTGCATCGTTAGCAGCCCAATCATGCCCGCACCCACCACAACTGCTGTATCGGACGGCGTCAGCGGAGTCAGTGACACGGCATGAACAGCCACTGAAACAGCCTCAATCAGCGCTGCATGCGCGTAAGGCATGCTTGCCGGCAAGGGATAGCAAATCCGCGCAGGCACGGTCACGTACTCCGCAAATGCGCCCATGCGCTTGAAAGTCGGCGTAGAAACTCCAACCACTTCGCGGTTATCGCACAGGTTGATCTGGCCTCGCCGGCAATAGAAGCATTGCCCGCAGGAAACCGTCGAGTCGAATGTCACGCGATCGCCCGGACGAAAGTCCGACACGGCGCTCCCCACGGACTCAACCACTCCCGCGGCCTCGTGCCCCATCACAATCGGGGGCAGCCTGCGGCCCGTGCTGCCATCGTATCCGTGAACATCGCTTCCGCAAATACCGCAGGCCTTGATGCGCACCAGCAACTCGTCCTCTGCCGGTTGGGGCACGGGCATGTCAGCCAGTTCCAGTTGCTTGTACGCGGATAACACCAGTGCCTTCATGCGATCTCCGTAACACATCATAGCGCGCCAGCGGGCGCACTGCGCTTCTCGGGCGGCTCAATTCTGCCAAGCAGGAATATATAAGCAGCGATCCCGATGACAAGGTAGATCGCCGACGCCCTGAAGGCCCAAGCAAATGAATGCGTGGCAGTGACCAGATATCCAGTAAGAATAGGAGCCGCAATTCCGGAAATCTGGTTTGAAAAGTTAAGAATGCCGCCCACCCTGCCAACGTTGTTTCTGGTTGCGATAAGCGAAGGAACCGACCAGCCTACCGGCGCGGCTGCGGAAAGCCCGCCGATCGAGACGCTGATCCAGAACAGTGCCTCCTGCGCGCTATGTGCTCGGGCCGCGCCAAGGATGCCAAGTCCGCATGTCGTGCCGCCGATGAGCACAACCTGCCGCACCAGATTCACATTCCAGCCTTTGCGAATCAGCGCATCCACCAGCCACCCGCCCACCACCAGGTCGCCCGCCGTTGCAACAAGCCAGGGCAGGCTGGTGTAAAGAAATGAGTGCAGCAGATCGATGTGAAGAGCCATCGAGAGATAACTCGGCAGCCAGGTGAGCAATAGATAGAAAACATAATTATAGGAACCAAATCCAAGTGCCAGTCCAATAACTTTGCGCTGTTTCATAAGATAAGCCAGTGACGATGGCTGCGGGACTAACTCTTCCATTTCCCTGTGTTCTTCATCGCCCTGCGCAATATACTTTCTCTCCGCATCGTTCAGAGTTGGGTCCTCATCCGGATCGCGATAGACCTTCCAGAAGAGAAGAAAGTAGCCAAGACTTATAAGGCCGGTAAGAGCAAAACTCCACCGCCACCCGATCTTCAGCAACACGATGCCCAGCAGGGGCACGCCCATTGCTGAAGAGAACTTTGCGGCAGCGTCGAAAATGGATGTGGCGAAGCTGCGGGCCTTGGGAGGGAACCAGTAGCCGATTGCTTTCGCATTCGCGGGGAACGTCGGCGCTTCTCCTACGCCCAGCGTCAATCTCGCCGCGAACAAGCTGGGAATTCCGGGCGAAATTGCGGCACCGAATGACGCAATGCTCCATATAAAGGTGCTGATCCTGCCTATGCGACGAACGCCAAATCTGTCCAGCAGAACGCCAATCGGCAGTTGGCACATCGCATAGGTCCAGTTATAAGCGCCCGAAAGATAACCAAAAGTAATATTGGAAATTCCGAAGCTCGCATACAGTGCTGCATGGGAAACAGATAGGTTCACCCGGTCAAAATAATTGACTAGAACGCCAAGGCCGAGCAGCCAGGCTATGCTCCAGCTCCGTCGAGGCAGCCCCGGACGCGCGTTAACAACCGGTTCGGTTTCAGACAACTTCTTCCTCGCTACGGTGCGTTGATTAAGGCCTGTGCTGTGAATATAATTCATCCTGCTTTCATTTCACTTCCCCAAGTGAGAGCGAACTTCCAGGCAACTGCCCTGAGGAGGTTTGCTCATGGAGAAGGAACTTCGAGCAGGCGGTCAATTCGGCTCCGCGTCCGTCGGCAATTCCACCTCGCCCGTGGAAGAATCCCGGCGTACATTCCTGCGTGCTGCCGGAATCCTGATTGCCGGGCTCATGCTCCCGCAGGCGCGCGCGGACGAGCCGCTGCGCTCCGCAGCGGGCTCCGGTCACAAGATCCTCATGGTCATCATCGGCGGCGTACGCCGGGCCGAAACGTTCTCCCGCGAAGGCATAGAGAACATTCCGCATCTTGCCGGTGAACTGCTACCCCATGCGCTCTTCTACCCCTACGCCCGCAACGAGGGCGTGACCGCGCACTTCAATGCGATTTCCAGCATCCTCACCGGCAACTGGCAGCGCGTGGACGATTGGGGCAAGCTTGCCCCCACCACGCCGACCTTGTTTGAGCAGTTCCGCAAACAGCAGCGTGTGGGCGCAAGCGACACCTGGGTCGTGGCCAGCAACAAGGCCCTCACCAGCCTGATTGGCGCAAGCTCCGCTTCAGACTTCGGCCCCTCGTACGGCGCCAACGTCGTGTTCCCCAAGCAACTTATGCTTACGGCTGTCGTCGATGCGCTGCGCGGCGGACGAACAGCCAACATGGCAGACCGCGCAAAGGTTGAGGCCGAGCTCGAAAGCGCGATGCAGGGCAGCAACTACGAGGGGCTCGGCTGGAACGTGTTTGATGCGGCCGAAAAGCTCGACCCGCGCGTGCAGGCCAGCCTCAAGTCCGCCATCGCCAGCTTCGTACAGGGCGGCGGCCCCACCTCTGGCGACGAGCTCACCTTCTTCATGACTCGCGAGATCATGCGCAAGTTCTCGCCGAGCGTTCTTACCGTTGCATTTTCTGACGTCGAAGTGGCGCACTTCGGCTCCTACGCGCTCCACCTCTCGGGCATCCGCACGGTGGACCGTCTTACCAATCAGTTATGGCAGGAGGTGCAGGCGAACCCGGCATACCGCGACAAAACCACCATGGTCGTCCTCCCGGAATTCGGGCGCGACCCTGACGGCTCCTCCACCAACGGATTTTTCAACCACCGCGCGAATGAGGAATCCACGCGCGACACCTGGATGATGGCTCTCGGCGCCGCCGTGGACAAACCCCAAATCGTCGAGCGCCCTATCCGCCACATCGATCTTTGCCCAACCCTCGCGCGCCTTCTCGGCTGCCATCCGCTGGAGTCGCAAGGCTCGCTCCTGAATGAGTTTCACGCATAACAGTGCAGAAATGGAAGTACCAATGCAGGTCGCGGGCAACTCGCCGGATCATCTTCAGAGCGCCTTGAGCCAGGGCCTGCTCAAGCGCCTGCCCCTCACCTTTCTGCCCTTCGTCAATCAACAGCTCCGCCAGTGGGACTACCTCTTCCCCAACGAACGCCAGTCCGTCGAGAGGCTTCTTCTTTTCGTGGCAAGCCTGACTCCTCAGCAATCCTCCCTGCTCTTCCGGGATGTGGTGAAAATCGAAGAGAAAATGGGAGTCAGCCGGTGGCAGTTCTCCACCAACGAACAGACCATCAGCAATTCGTCCGAGCTGGCTCGTTCTCCCTACTTTCAGGATTGGCGGCGTGCCGTGCAGGAAGTCTTTGACCAGGCAGACAAGCACGCGCTGACCACGCAAAGCGCAGCCGTCAAAGCGCCCAACAGGCTGGTCCTGCTCGATATCCCTCAGCCACTTCCCGTCGATGCGGCCAATGCATGGCGGCAGTGGCAAGGAATTGGCACACCCCTCAAGCTGGAGCCCTTTCCTTCAGCCCTGCGCCAAAACCCCTTTGAATTCCTCCTTGCCGGCAGCCTCGGCCCCGCCGGAGAACCATCCAGCGGCCTGCTCGATGCGGCCCATGCTCGCCCTGGCGTCGCGCCCGCTCAAACATGGGTCGTGGACGCGGGTAGAAGCCTGACTGATGCCGTGCTCGCGCATAACCCTCCACAGGCATCCGCGGCAAAAGCCATTGTGCTCAGCTATCAGAGGCTCGATCGATATCGCCAGGCCTTCTCGCATGAAATGAACACCATGCGCAAGGATCTAGCCGATGCCGATGCCGTCTTCGATCATTTGCGCAAGGTGGATGTCACGCCGTGGTGCCCGCCCGAGGTCGCTGCCGACCCCGCGGTACGGGAGTTCCTGCGCTCCCTCTATCTCAGCGGAAACGGCGCAGTGATTTACGGCAACTCCTTCGTAGAGTGGGCTGCATCCGAGGCCTTTCGGCGCGCCAGGCCATCCTTCCTGGCCGCTAACTTCGGCGTGCGCAGCAGGCCAAAGCCCTTCACCGGTGTCGCGGTCTTCGACAATCCCGATCAGGTGAATCCGACACCGTCTGTGGACGACCTGCCCGGCAGCGCCATCGATGCGCAAATGCTGGCTCTTTATGTGTGGCTGGCCGCCAGCCGCTTCGACGAGTACCGGCATTCCACCCTCTGCGTATGTCTCGCCGAGAGCATCGCGCAAGCCTACGTCATCGCCCCGGCGGAGTTTACCCTCCAGCACGAGACTGCGCCGGTGCCCCTCGATCGTCTTCGCAATGAGCTTCGCAGTTGGATTGCCTGAGTCTCCACGCAAGCCAGCGCGGATCAGTCTACGGATGAGCAGCAGCATCTTTCCGACGCCGCTTCATTCCCTCCCGGACAAGCCGCCCGAACAGTCTCAGCCAACAGCCAGCGACAGCAGCTTCCCAAGATCGATGGCCGAACTTGACTCTGCGCCCCGCGGCAGCGTCGGGGCAATCACCAGGGCCTGGCTGTGCCCTTCAAACCACACCAGAAACGACGACTGGTCAGCTCCCGGCAGCCGCTGCTGGTTGATCCAGTGGTAGTACGCCGCCATATCCCCATCGATCAGCGAGCCCGTCGCGTCAACCCCGGCATTGCTGTGAATGTTGGTCAGCAGCTCATTCATCGGCCGCTGACGCTGCCGAGGAGCAAAGCGCACGAGCAGCGTAAGCGCCTGCGCCCGCCGAAGAACCTCGCGTGCAGTCCACTGGGCAAAGGTCGTGCTGAAAATCTGGGTCCCGGAGCCTTCCGTAAACAACTTCACCTGGAAGCGGTCCAGCACAGCATCCCCTGGGCTCTTCATGCCAAGGTCCGGCGGAGTCAGCCGCGCCAAGTGCGTGCGCAACTCCTCCGGCCCCATGCCCGGGCGCGCAATCTCTGCATCGATGTTCTTCAGCAGTGCCGCGCGCACAGGTTCCAGCGCGTCGTATGACACGCACGTCAACACTGGGCTGTGATCGGCTGCGCTGCCTCCATCCACATACCAGTGCCCATAGGGAACAGGATGCGCCTTGGCCCGCTCGGCCACTGCGCCAAGCAGCAGCTCCAGACCGTTGTCCGGCTTCACTTGCCCGAAATAAGTTCCATGCGCGCGCAGGTTACGAAACAGTGGCGTATCATAGGCCGCCACACCCTGCCCGATAACCGCAATGCCAAGCCGCTGCATGGGCATCGGATCGGGAGACGCCTCAGCCTGCAATCGAATCCCGTAATCCGTCGCCGCTTTGCGAAACGCGTCAAGCTGATGCGTTGTCCAAAGATATGCGGACTGTTGCTCAACAAACTGCGCTGGTTGATTGATCCAGTCGAACTGCTCCAGCTTTGCAGAAATCGACAACTGCGCAAAGCCTTGGAACCGCTCTGCGATCTGATCTTTTGACAACGAACTCAGGATCGCTAGTTCCTTATCGATCGCGGATCGCTCTGCCGGAAATTTGAAATCGTAATCGATCACTTCCCGCAGCAGGCTAGGCACAAAGCTCACGGGAAGCTGGCGCAACGCGCCCAGATGCGCCACAATCAGCTTCCTCGCCTCAGCGGGATAGCCGGCAAACTGCTCGGGTTGAAGGTCACGTGGCTGCATCGAACTACAACAACTCCCTGATCGGCCTGCCCTGCGATTGCGTGGGCGAGAACCCCATCATCGCGCCCAGGCTCGGCACCAGGTCAATCGATTGCATCGGCTGGTCAAACAGCACTCCCTGTCGCACGCCTGCGCCAAGCGCCATCATCCATGTCGTGCGGCTGGCTGCGTCGCCCGTGCGATGGTGCTGAAATCCATTCCCCCCGGCATCATAGTCAGCGTCTCGTCCAAAATCCGGAAGGATAAACAGCGTCGTGTTGCCTGCGTACTCGGGCTCGCTTTGAACGGCCTTCCACAGCTCCGCGCACAGACGGTCCGTGCGCTGGATAGCCTCCACATACAGCGAGTACGCGCCTGAATGTGCGATATCGATGTCGTGCATCGTGATCCACAGCAGGCTCGGCGCTTCCTGCTGCATCAATCTCTTGGCGATATAAACTGAAAGCTCGTCCGGGCTCGACACCGCCCGTGCATGCGCAGTGAAGTCATCCACTGAGAGCCGCAGAATCGTCTCCAGTTGCTGCAACTCAAACTCGCCGCCGCCAAGCTCCGGCGTGTACAGCGGATTCTCGTAATTGTCGCGCAACAGATGCGCAAAGTCCGTCGCCGATCCAGAAGTTGCAGCGCCCAGCAGATGCTTGGGCAAGATCACTCTCGCCCCGAGACCGGGACCATACGAACGGCAGTCGCTTTCGCCGATCCGGTTGAACCCGTTGCTGGGCGCCACAACCCATGCGTCCGACGATGGGCGCTTCAGGTCCTTGCGGAAATACTCAAACACCGTCGGATGCTCCGGCGGAATGGCAGAAAAGTTGTTCAGCGTTTCATACACACCCGTCGTCAGGCTTGCCGTGGCAACATAGTGGCCTAGAATCCCCTGGTTCGTCACATGCGTAAAGAAACTCGATTGAGGAACCAGTTCCCGCAGCATGTTCGGAATGTTCTCCTGGCCCTCCGGCGCAAATGTCTCCTGGTCCCGCGCGCCTCCGCCAAACGTCACCACGATGATCTTCCGTTTCTTCTGCGCCGTCTCTCCGCGCACAAAAGGGCTGGCGCTCATCAGAGCGCTTCCCAGCGCCACCCCCGCCGCTCCCCGCAGAAAGTCGCGCCGGCTCCGGCTGAGGCCAAGCGCGATATCCCTGGGGTTCAGTCCTGGCGGGGCTTTAAGACCCTCCCGTATTGCTTTCGTCAATGAAGACTGATCCATCAACTCATTCCAATCATGCGCGCGGATGCTGCCGCAAACTCAATTCCCAACCCTTTTGCTCACGCGCAGGCAATAGCGCCGGCTGCCTCAAGGCTTGCCGGATTCAATGCCCTTTGCCGCATACACAAACTGTTGAACCTCGGCCCTTTCCTTATCGACTTCGGCCAGATGGTCCGCGCGAAGCTTCTGGTAAATGGCAAACTCCTGCTGCGCCCGTGCCTTTTGTCCCACATGCACATATTCCGTGCCCAGCCGGTAATGCGCGTCTGAAAGATTCGGGTTCAGTTGCACCGCGCGCTCATACTCCGGAATCGACTTGTCGTACTGGTGCTGGTCCGCATAAAGATTGCCAAGCTGCACATGCGCCACAGCCAGCGAATCGTCCAGCGCTACCGACTTCTGCAGAAGCGACTCGATCGTCTTCAGGTCCAGGCCGGCGTCTTCGGCCCGCTTGCCCTTCCACAAACTCATCGCGTAATAATACTGCGCCAGTGCGTTCTTCGGCTCAAGCTCGGCATAGCGGCGGAATCTCTGAATCACTTCGTCCGCCTGATTCGGAGAACTGTCGTAAGCCTTGGATAAAAACAGATAACAGCGCGCGTCAGTGGGGCTCAGATCAGAAGCCGTAAGCAGGGCCTTCACCGCCTCTTCATACTTGCCGCGCGAATACAGCGCCAGTCCCAGCCCGATCAAAAGCCGCGGAGATTTCGGATACCGCTGGGCGCCCTGCTGAAAGATCGCAATCGCGGGCTCGTACGTCCTGTGGAGTAGCATTTCGCTACCCCAGTCGAAAAGGTTGTCCTCGCTCGGGTCCATGTGCGCGGCGGTCTCGTACTCGTTGGCCGCGGCTACAAACTTCCCATCTTTCTCCTCGATCTGGCCCAGCAGGTTATGCAACTCCCCGGTGTCTTTTCTCTTCGTCAGGTCCTTTGCCGTTTGCCTGGCCTCATCAAGCCGCCCCAGCAGAAAATCCGCCATCGCCAGGTCATAGCCGTTGTCGTAGGAGTCAGGTTGAATCCGTTGTGCTTCCTCCAGCAGTGGTTGCGCATCCGCAAGCCTGCCGGTTTGCACATAGAACTCGCCAAGATTGTGATTGGCGTCGAAGCTGCGAGGCTCCAGCGCAAGCGCCTCGCGAAACTGCTCGCCGGCCAGCGCGGCCTTCCCTGCGTGCAACAGGCTGGCTGCCAGATTTGTGCGGGCTATGGCAGACGCCGGCTTCAATTGAACCGCCGTCTTGAGCTGATCAATCGCCTTTGCGTCTTGCGACAGGGACGCATAGACCATGCCCAGAAGCTCATGCACCTCAAAGCTCTTTGTCGCGTAAGGCAACAGTGGCTCTAACTTGCCGGCCGCCTCCGCGTACCGTCCTGCCTCGTAGTCGGCAGCCGCCGACTGATACTGGCGGTCCAGTTCCTGCTTCTGGATTTGTTCGGCAGCAGCAAGCGCTCCACAAGCCAGAAGCGAACAGAGAACAATCAACCGAAACCGAGGCCTCTTGCTCACAGGCCGCCTCCCACATCACCGCGTGAGCAATGTGCTACGCAGAAGAAAACCCCGGAAAGGCGCCCAGTTGGCGCGCCTTCCCGGGGTGCTCCCATTCTAGCCTAGTAGTACAACTTCAGAGCAAATTGAATCTGTCTCGGATCATAAGGAGCATCGCGAGTCGATCCAAGTTCACCGAAGTGCGGATCAAAGATGTTGCCCGATCCGCCAATCGCCACCACGCCGTTGCCGCCGAAATTCGGCGCATTGAAGTTCGGGTGGTTCAGGATGTTGAACATCTCCGCGCGGAACTGCATGGAGAACCGCTCGTTGAGTTGGAAGCCCTTGAACGCCGAGAAATCCATCCGGTGGAAGCCCGGACCCGGAATCGGTCCCGCCTTTCCGCCCAGAGCTGCCGCGCCCGTCAAAGGAACGCAACCGGCAGGCGAGTTTGGAATCGGAACCGGCGCGCTGGGTGTGCCACCAAGCTGACAAGGCTGGGTATAGGCACTCGGATTGTTGATCCAGAAGGGCCTCGGCTTGCCGTCGATTGTCTTCACCTTGATGCCGAGTTTCGGGCTCTGACCCTTCACCAGCATCGTGTTGCAGCCGGTTCCGGACGTCGTTCCGCTCGGGCAGCCGAAGTTCAGCGGCTGGCCGCCCTGCAGCGTCACAATCCAGTTCGTGGACCAGTCGCCCAGGACTGCATTGACCAATCCACCCCTGTTCATGTACCGCCTGTCCTTGCCAAAAGGAAGCTCATATCCGCCACTGAAGTGAAGCACCTGGCGAATATCGAAGTCGGCCAGCGCCCAGTCAAACTTGGGCCCCAGTCCCTTCACGCCGTACGCGCGCAAGCCCCCCGTCGTACCGCCGTTCAAAAGATCCCCGGCGTCCGACATCGTCTTCGAGAAGGTGTAAGCAAGCAGGAACGTCAGGCCGTTCGAGTACTGCTGTTCGAGCTTGGTCTGCAGGCCGTGATACTGGCTTTCGCCGTAGGTTGCCTGGTAACTGCCGCCTCCGAAGTCCGCGAACGGGACATATGGGTTTGTGCTGATGCCATGCGGAAGAATCTGGGATACGTGTCTGTAGCCAACGCCCCCCTGCAGGTTCTGACCATTCGTAAAGACATACGATCCCTGCGCGGACAAGGTGCGCGTCAGCGCATATTGCAGCGTGAAGTTTGCGCTGTACGTGCGTGGAGTCTGATAGTCGAACTGCAGACCCTGCAGGCCCAGGCCGAGAGCATTCACCTTCGCTGGATCAAAGGGGATGCAGGAGAAGCCGGACTCAAAAGTCGCCGTTCCACCCGCACCCGCCGTCGCGCAACCGGAAAACGGAGTGTTGTAGCTCGTAGGCGCAACCTGGGACGCGATGCCCGAGGCTACCTGCGGTGAATACGAGAAGTTGTACACAAAGGGATAGTTCTCACCGATGTTCGGTCCGTATCCCTGGTTCTCAAACGAGTTGAAGAAGAGACCGAAGCCGCCGCGTACTACCAGCTTCGGGCTGACCTCATACGCAAAGCCGACGCGAGGCGCAAAATTGTACTTTTGCGTCTGCAGCAGCCCCTGCCCGTACTTGTTCGTGCTCAGCAGCGTGATGCCATCCTTGGCAAGTAGGTCCACAAGGCCGCGGCAGCCATTACCAAAGCACGAGGCGTCCGTGGACAGCGTTCGAGGGTCCTTGCCGGTGGCCGGGATGATAAACAGCGGCTTGTTCTCCGGAGCGCCGCCCGGCACAAAGTTGGCCTGCCCGCCATTCGTCTCGTTGATCGGACCGAAGTAGTCCCAGCGCAGACCCAGATTGACGGTCAGTTTTGCACTCATCTTCCAGTCATCCTGGAAGTACGTGGCGAAATAGGTCTTCGCATCGTACGTCTTGTTGATGTTCGAGGCAAAGACCTGGTCCGAGCCGCCCGAGTAGCTGAAACCATTCGGGTTCGGGTTTCCGTATAGCGTAGCCGGAGCCGCCGTGGGCGGCAGCAGGAACTGCGCCAGGCCGCCTGTGGTGTTGGACGCGGTTGGTATATCCGTGAAGCCGCCGCCATAGTTGAACTGGCCGCGCGACCATGCCGGCTGCAACGTCGAGAACTTCACATGCTGGTTCTCAATGCCCATCTTGAAGCTGTGCTTGCCGTAAATCTTCGTAAAGTCATCCGTAATCTGGAGCGTCTGGCTGACTTCGTCCGAAGGTAGGAAGCTGTTGCTGCCCAGCGTCGCAAGGTTGTTGATGCCGAATGCAGGCAGTCCGCCGTTGCCCTGCCCCTGCGGAATCCCCTGAATGCCGAACTGGCCCGGGATGCCGGAAACGCCACCCTCCGGACCTGTACGCGTTGTGTGCAGGTGAGCGAAACCGCCGCGAATCTGGTTGATCGTGGTCGGGGTAAACACGTGGGTCCACGCCGCCACTGCCTGGTTGGACTTCGCTGTTTGAATGCCCTGCTGGAAGCTGCCGCCGTCAGCGATGCCGCCAAAGATGCCCGGGATGTAAATCGGGTCATCCGAGTAGCTGAAGCGGAAGAAAATCTGTTCCTTCTCAGTCGGGTTGAAGTCGACGCGCGTATCGAAGGTGTTGGAATGCTCGTAGAGATTGGGGCTCACCGCATACGTGTTCAACCCCGAGTTCGGCGCCGGAAAAAGCTCCATGAGCTTGATCGCATTTGCATCAACGCGGTTGGCCGGCAGTTGGTTCAGGCCGCAACCGGCGATCGTATAAACACCATTCGGAGGCGTGGCGCCGCACGAGCCAAACGGATCGCGAACATAACCGTCAGAGCCAGAGTTGTTTGTCATTCCCGATACCGGGTCCACGGCTCCGGCCGCTACAAGGCGCGTGGTGGCAGGGTCGAGGATGGTGCCATATGGTATCGTCCGGCCCAGAAGGTCCGGCCTGGTCTTTGTGGCCCCTTGCGCCAGCGAGAGGACGTCGGAAAGGTCCGTGAATCCGCTGCTGCGCTCCAGTGCCGTCGGCACGTTGCCATTTTCCGCCGTGCCCTGTACGCGGCGCTTGCCTTCGTAATCGCCGAAGAAAAACATCTTGTTCTTGATGATCGGGCCGCCCGCCGAAGCGCCAAACTGATTCAAGCGCAGCTCGCCCTTCTTGATGCCGCCGTTGTTTTCAAACCAGTCCGCGGCATCCAGCTTGTCGTTGCGCAGGAACTCCCACACCGCACCGTGCAGGCTGTTCGTGCCGGACTTGATGGTCGCGTTCAGAACAGCGCCAGCCGAGCGCCCGAGTTCAGCGCTGAAGTCCGCCGTCTGCACCTTGAATTCCTGAATCGCGTCCACCGGAGGAAGAATCACGAAGTTCGTGCCGTTCAGAAAGTCGACAGCGTTCGAGTTGTTGTCGATGCCGTCCAGAAGGTAGTTGTTCTGTGCGGGACGCAGGCCGTTCGCGGAAAACGCGCCCGACGCGGCGTTGCCTCTCGTGTCGGCCTGCGGTGTCTGCATGCCGGCGCCCAACTGCGCAAGGAAGGTAAAGTTGCGGCCGTTCAGCGGAAGGTTGTTCACTTCCTGCGCGCCAATCACCTGCCCGACCGATGCTTCTTCGGTCTGCAACTGCGGCGGCGCCGTCGTCACCTCAACCGTCTCAGTCGCCGCGCCCGGCTTCAGTTGAACGTTCACCTGAAGCACCTGCGCCACCTGCAACTTCAAATTCTTTTGGGTCGTTTTGGAAAAACCCTTCGCGATCGCTGTCAGGGAGTAATTGCCGATTCTGACCGGCGAAAAGGTATACCCGCCACTGGCGTTTGATTTTGTGGTCAGGGTGATGCCCTGATCCAAATTCAAAAGGGTCACATCCGCGCCGGGAACAACGGCGCCCGTAGTGTCTTGAACCGTTCCGGTGATTGCGCCTTCGTCCACCTGGCCAAATGCGTTCCGCCCAGGGAACAGAATGAGGCACAAACATGTGAAGGCTATATAACCAAACACTTTCAACCGACTTGAGGTTCTGCAGTCACGGCCCATACAAACGTCCTCCGTTCTCACCTTCGCTTACCTGTCTCCTGATTTCGCCGCCTCCTCAGGGGAGAAGAGCCGGACGCATTGAACCGTCTTCTGTAAACGGTTTCATCAGTGTGCGATGAAGCCTATTGGATTCGTGCAATATTTGTCAACCAAAAGTTGGAGATCATGTTGTTTGCGGCGCCCTGAGCCGCCCCCGCCGTCTTCCGCGCCCCGATCGGGTTCCCGGAAACATACCTAATAAAATACGCGTAATGAATAGTTTATGAATTCATTCCCCTCACGCCCAGCGCCCGAACCCCTGGTTGCAAAAGACGGCGAGTTTTTGAAAATCCCCCTTCCGCCTCCCCATTCCAACGGCTTTCACGCCGGCGGGCCCGTCACTGCATCGCCCCCATCTCTGCCGCCCGCCACACTCCTGAAACGGGTGCAGGATGCGCAGGGAAAAGGGGCTCGTCTGAGTGCTATCATGCGGACATCCTGCCCTCTCCACGGACTCCTGAGAATGATGTCGCACCCGACGAAAAACCAGCAGCGTCTTTCCCGTCGAACAATTCTCAAGAGCATGGGCCTGGCTCCTCTGCTGCTCCGTGCGGCGCCATTCTGCGGCTCATCGCTTCTGTTCGCAGCAACCAGGCTCCCCGCCGATCGCACTCCCGCGCTTCCCTTCGATGATGTTCGCCTGACGCCGCACTACCCCGCCCAATCTCCCCTGGCGGACGTTCTGCGCCTCGTTCCTCCCGGCTCGGATGACTACATCACCGAGAAATATGCATTCGAAATCGAGTCGATTCTCAAACAGTGGAGCCAGTCGCTCAAGGCGTCACCGCGGGATCTTTCCACTTTGTCCAATGCGATGGACGTCTCGATTCAAGCATCCTCGCTCGTTGCGGAGAAGCAGTCCACCGTGCGTTCCGCATTCGGCATCGATGTCCTGCGCAAGCAATTCGCTCCCGGCCTCGTGCAAGGGCGAGAAGGATTTCTGCGGAGTCTCCGCGCATGGCTGGGGCCGGTCTCGCGCATTGAAACCGCGGAATTCGAAATCTACGCCATCGAACAGATCGCAAGCTCTCCGCTCACCGTGCAACTTCAGATACGGTATGACATCGTCGCCAGCCGGGGAGACGACAGCCGCGAAGAACGGGTCGGTTCGTGGAGCACGCAGTGGACGCACGACGCAGCGCAAGCGTGGAAGGCGCGCACATGGCAAGCCCGCGAAGAGCAGGTCGCCATTGTGCGTGGACCCGCTTTCATCGATGTCACCTCACGCGCTCTCGGCGCGGCAGAATCGTACAACGCGCAATTGCTCTATGGCGCCGATTACTGGCGGACCGTCCTTGACGGCGCCATTGGCGTTGACGTCTACAGCAACAACGGCGTGGCCGCGGGCGACTTTGACAACGATGGCTTCGATGATTTCTACGTCTGCCAGCCCGCCGGACTGCCAAACCGCCTCTACCGCAATCGCGGCGACGGAACATTCGAGGACGTAACGGAAAAGGCTGGCGTCGGCGTGCTCGACAACACCGCCTGCGTCCTGTTTGCCGACTTTGAAAACAAGGGCCTCCAGGATTTGCTCGTCGTCTGTGGAACCGGGCCCCTGCTCTTCCTCAATCAGGGCGATGGCACATTCAAGCTCAAGCGCGATGCATTCAGATTCGCGCGTCCTCCGCAAGGCACCTTCACCCATGCCGCAATCGCCGACTACGATGGCGACGGCCGCCTCGACATCTATTTCTGCATGTACATGTACTACCTCGGCCTCGACCAGTATCACTACCCAATCCCCTATTACGATGCGCGCAACGGCCCGCCCAATTGCCTCTTTCACAACGAAGGCAATGCCACATTCGTTGAGGCAACTGAAGCCGCAGGCTTGAACGCAGACAACCACCGCTACAGCTTTGCCTGCGCCTGGGGCGACTCC
>JAJYBT010000601.1 GCA_021778875.1 Acidobacteriota bacterium
GGGAAGTACGCGCCCGGCGGACCGGCGCTGCTGTTTGAGAACGTGAAGGGCCATCCGGGCCACAAGGTCTTCATCAACCAGTTCGGCAGCGAGCGGCGCATGGCGCTGGCTCTTGGTGTGGAGCGCCTGGACGAAATCGCCGAGCGCATCCAGGGCCTGATGAACCTCAAAGCCCCCGAGGGACTGTTTGACAAGCTCAAGATGCTGCCTCAGTTGGGCGCGCTTACCAGCGCATTTCCAAAAACGGTGAGCGCCAAAGACGCGCCGTGCAAGGAAGTGATCCTCCGCGACAATTTTGACCTGCGCGCGTTTCCCATCCTCAAGTGCTGGCCGCACGACGGCGGCTCGTTTATCACGCTGCCCTGCGTGCATACGCGCGACCCGCGCAGCGGCAAGCGCAACATCGGCATGTATCGCATGCAGGTCTACGACGGCCAGACCACCGGCATGCACTGGCAGAGGCAGAAGGTTGCGGCCGAGCACTATCGCGAAGCGCTGCGCAATGCGGCGGTGGCCACGGCGGAGGCGGATGCGACCTTCAGCCCAAAGACAGCCCGCGTGGCGGCAATGGCGGAGTCGGCAGGTGGCGCGGTCGCCATTCCTGACGGACCCATCGGCGGCCTGCCCCAGGTTGCGCTGGGCAACCTGAAGGGCTCGCGGCTTGAGGTTGCCGTGGCCATTGGCACAGATCCGGCCACGACATTTTCCGCCATCGTTCCCGCGCCGCCGGAGGTCGAGGAGTTCATGATTGCAGGATTCCTGCGCGGCAAGCCGGTTGAAATCGTCAAGTGCGAAACCGTCGATCTTGAAGTGCCCGCCCACGCGGAGATCATCCTGGAAGGCTATGTGGAATTGGGCGAACTGCGCACCGAGGGCCCGTTCGGCGACCACACCGGCTTTTACACCATGACCGACGAGTATCCGGTCTTCCACCTCACCTGCATCACGCATCGCAAAGACCCCATCTATGCCGCCACCATCGTGGGCAAGCCGCCCATGGAGGATGCCTGGATGGGCAAGGCTGTCGAGCGCATCTTCCTGCCCGCGATGAAAATGCAGATTCCCGAACTGGTGGACATTCATCTGCCGGTCGAAGGCGTCTTCCACAACCTGATGATTGTGTCGATTCGCAAGAGTTATCCCGGACAGGCGCGCAAGGTGATGAACGCCATCTGGTCGCTGGGGCAGGCCATGTTCACCAAGTGCATCGTCGTGGTGGACGAGGACTGCGACGTGCAGGACGTGGGCGATGTGGTGCTGCGCGTGACCAACAACATCGACCCGGAGCGCGACATCCAGTTCACGCTGGGCCCGGTGGATTCGCTGGACCACGCATCGCGGCTGCCGAATTACGGATCAAAAATGGGCATTGACGCAACGCGCAAATGGAAGGCCGAGGGCTTCGACCGCCCGTGGCCCGCAATGATCGAAATGGATCGCGCGACGCAGGCAAAGGTCGATGCCATCTGGGCCAAGCTGGGATTGTGAGAGTGCGCGCGATGCCTTTCGGTATGCCTGAAATCATGCGCGGCTTTCTGCGCAGTCTTTGTCTTGGCTCTGCTGTGTTGGTGCTGGCTGCGCCATCGCCAGTTCGCGCGCAGCAGACGCCCGATACCTTTCGTTGGATCGATTTCCACTCGCCGAAAGACCAGGATGTGGTGGTGTGGGTCACGCGTTCGCTGGAAGCTGAAAAATGGACCGCCATTCGCGAGATCGGCGTCCGCTACGACGCGGCGCTGGTGGTGACCACGCTGCGCGCCACCCCGCAGTCCGCACCCAATGCAGACACCTTTTCTGTCTGGAGCGTTTCCCTCACCAACCATGCCGTGACGGCGTTGCTCAAGGGCGTGAATCTCCACTGGTCAGGGTGGCTCCGCTTTGCCCTCGGCGCGCCGCAGGAGCCGGGAGTTCTCTACGACAACTGCGCAGAGTGCGCGGCGACCACATATTTTACGAGCTTCCGATATGACCTGTCGCAGCACGCATGGACTCCGCGCTGGTTGAGTGGCGGCCAGGGCATTCCAGTAAAGAGTGCAAACCCGCCCGCCGGAGTCGCCTGGACGCAGGTTTTTGCAGTGATGGCGGATGACAATGGTCGCGAACTGGTGGCCACCTGGAACCACTTCGACTATGGCGCGCAGAAGGCCGCCGAAGACTATCTCTACCAGTACGATCTGGACCCCTGGAGCGGTCTTGACCGCATGCAGCAGGTGAACGAAAGGCAAGCGGGCGCAATGAAGATGCGCCTCTGCCGTGCGCAGGATGCCGTGCGCGGCCTGGCTCTTGGGCAGGACTCACCCTTGTGCCAGGACCTTGTAAAACCGCAGGTGGAGCGCAGGCCCGTTACAACCCCGCCGGCCAACAATCGCGGCCAGTCGCGGCCGCCCGGACCGCGTCGCTGATGGCGTTCATGCCTGCTCCCTGCCTGGGATGAAGCCCGGAGGGCATTCGTCGTATACTAGGCTCATGTCGATTGTGGGCAACATCGCCGCCATTGCCAAGGGCATGAGCATTACCTTCCGGGAGATATTTGAACCCACGCAGGTGGAAAACTACCCTGATGGGCCGGGGCCCATGCGCGGAGCGATCTTCCAGCAACGCTTCCGCGGCGCGCACCAGTTGCAGCGCGACGAGAACGGCCTGGAAAAGTGCGTAGCCTGCTTCCTGTGCGCCGCCGCATGTCCGTCGAATTGCATCTTCATCGAGGCCGCCGACAACACCGAGGAGAACCGCATTTCCTCCTCCGAGCGCTACGCCAAGGTCTACAACATCGACTACAACCGCTGCATCTTCTGCGGATACTGTGTTGAGGCCTGCCCCACTGACGCCATCACCCACGGCCACGGCTTCGAACTCGCCACCATGAACGCGACCACCCTGGTCATGCGCAAGGAAGACATGCTGGTTCCGGCTTCAGCGCTGACGGCGAGGTAAGCAGTGCGGGCAGGGAACTGCTCTTCCGGGAACTGGCTGGCTTTTTCGTTCCGATGGGGCCCGGTTCTGCAATCTGCTTCTCACATTGCGAAGAAGTGCGGCAAAATCTCACCGCATATCCCGTCCAAAACGCAGTGTCCGCTCTTTGCAGGCGCCTTCACCATATATCCTTGAATGTTGGCTGCATTCCCCATTTCCAACTGTGGCTGTCGAGTTCAGGAGCAATTCTGGTGGACTTTCTTTCAGAACTGAAGCGGCGCGTGCTCGTCTACGACGGCGCGATGGGCACCAATGTGCAGAAGCACAACCTTACCATCGAGGACTTCTGGGGCAAGGAGGGCTGCAACGAACTCCTCGTACTGTCACGACCCGATGTCATTCGCTCGGTGCATGCTTCATTTCTTGAG
>JAJYBT010000602.1 GCA_021778875.1 Acidobacteriota bacterium
AAAGGAAGATCGCCGGAATCGATTACTTTGCCACGTCGCTGCCGGCCATGCTGCTGTTTGAAGACGACCTTAACGAACGCCAACGGAGAGACGCGCGGTTCCTGCGCGGCCAGTCACTGCTCGGACTGGGGCGCGCCGCCGAGGCCCGCCGTTGCTTTGAAGAGGCGCTGGCATCGGACTGCAATCACGCAGGGGCAACCGATCTTCTGCAACAGACCGAGTTTCTGTGCGGGTTTGCGGGCCTGGAGTAACGATGCAGAGCGGCGGATACGACAGCGTCGGGCAGCAGAGCGCAGCGGGCACAATTCACGCAGGCTACGTTATCGGCCTGGCATCGGTGGCCGCGATGGGCGGCCTGCTGTTTGGCTACGACTGGGTGGTGATCGGCGGGGCCAAGCCGTTCTACGAGGTTTACTTCCACCTGGGCTCGGAACTGCTGATCGGGTGGGCCAACAGTTGCGCGCTTCTCGGATGCCTGATCGGAGCCCTGGCCGCGGGCGAGGCCGGGAATCGCTTTGGACGCAGGAAGGTCATGCTGACGGCCGCGCTGGTGTTTGCGCTTTCGTCGATTCTTACGGGCTGGGCCACGGCATTTTCCGCTTTTATCTTCTGGCGCATCGCCGGGGGCACGGCCATCGGGCTGGCTTCGAACATATCGCCGCTCTACATTGCCGAGATCAGCCCGGCGGCCTGGCGCGGACGCCTGGTAAGCCTGAATCAACTGGCGATTGTGACCGGCATTCTGGCGGCGCAGATTGCCAACTGGCTCATTGCGGACAAAGTTCCGGCGGGGGGCGCGGTGCAACTGCAGTCGTGGAATGCGCAGTATGGATGGCGCTGGATGTTTACAGCGGTGGCGGTGCCGGCATGCCTGTTTCTGGTGTGCTCGTTTCTGATCCCGGAAAGCCCGCGATGGCTGGCGGGACGGGAGCGCGCGGAGGAGGCGCGGCGCGTGCTGGCGCGCATCGGCGGAGACGAGCACGCGGCGATGGAGCTTGCCGCGATTCAAGCGACGCTGCGGGCGGCGGCAGTGTCGCGCGCGGGGTGGAAGGATCTGTTCGGTCCGGGGACGCGGAGACTGCTTTGGGTGGGCGTGGCGCTGGCGGTGCTGCAGCAGTGGAGCGGCATCAATATCCTGTTCAACTATGCCGAGGAGATTTATCGCAGCGCCGGTTTTGGCGTCAGCGGCATTCTTTTTAACATTGTGATCACGGGTGCAATTAACCTGATTTTTACGGTGATTGCGATGACATTTGTCGATCGCCTGGGACGGAGAAAGCTGATGCTGCTCGGCTGCGCGGGCGTGGGAGTCTGTCACCTCGGCGCAAGTCTTGGGTATCACGCGGGGTGGCGCGGTAGCGCGGTGCTGGTGCTGACGCTGGGCGCGATCGCATGCTATTCGATGACCCTGGCCCCGGTTACTTGGGTGCTGATCGCGGAGATCTATCCGAACCGGCTGCGCAGCCTGGGGGTGTCCGCAGCGGTGGGAGCCCTGTGGAGCGCGTCGTTTGTGCTTACCTACACGTTTCCGCTGATCAACCAGGTCTTCACCACGGCGGGAGCATTTCTGGTTTACGCCGCGGTGTGCCTGCTGGGATTTGTCTTTGTCGCGACGCAGGTTCAGGAGACGCGCGGCAAGACGCTCGAGGAGATCGAGGAGGCGTCGGGCGCCATTGCTCTTCAGATCAAGAAGTGAAGAGCGAAGAGCGACGCAGAGATGAGGGGAAATGGCCCCGTCTCTTCGGGTTGCGGTGAACAGCGGGCCATGCGGCGTTGTCGGCCTCGACCCTGGAGCCGCCAAAGCCTTCTGCCTCCGCCTGGTAGGGCTTGATTTTTCGCGCAACGCGCGCCATCCCTATGGAGCGATACACCTTAGACGGCGCGGCCCGCTGCGGCTCCCGAGGCCCATGCCCACTGGAAGTTGAAGCCGCCCAGATGCCCGGTCACGTCGACGACTTCTCCAATGAAGTAAAGCCCGGGCACGTGGAGGCACTCCATGGTTTGCGCTGAAAGGGCGCTGGTGCTGACGCCGCCGGCCGTTACTTCAGCCTTATCGTAGCCTTCAGTGTCAATGGGCGCGATGGGCCAGGCATGCAGTCTGTGTTCAAGCTCGTCGAGCGCATGATTCGTCCAGCTCCGCGGCGATGCGGCTTCAAGGAGCTGGTCTGCCAGCCGCATGGGCAAGTGCCGGCACAGCGCCGCTTTGGCCGCCGCCAGGTCGCGGCGCGCGTTGGCGGTGAGCAGCGGCGCCAGCAATTGCTGGCGCGATGCCCAGTCGACACGAAGAACGCCGGCGGGCGCCCAGTAGGAGGAGATTTGAAGGATAGCCGGCCCGCTCAGACCGCGGTGGGTGAAGAGCAACTTCTCCTGAAAGGCGCGTTTGCCACAGGAAACTGCGACGGAGGCCGAGACGCCGGCGAGGTGGACGCACAGCGCACGATCAGCCCCTGCGAGCACAAGTGGAACCAGCGCCGGACGGCAAGGTTCAATGGGTACGCCGAACTGGCGGGCGATCTCGTAGCCGAATGCGGTAGCGCCGATTTTGGGAATGGAAAGACCTCCCGTGGCCACGATGAGCGCGTGCGCGGCAAAGCTGCCGCTGCCGGTATCGACGAGAAAGCGCGCCGCGGAGCCGCCGCTGCGTATGCCGCCGATTGCGGTGGAAAGAAACACCTGTGCGCCGGCGGCCGCGCACTCGCGCAGCAGCATGTCGACAATCTGGCGAGCGGAGCCGTCGCAGAAGAGCTGGCCCAGCGACTTTTCGTGATACGCGATGCCGTGGCGCTGTACGAGCCGGATGAATTCCGCCGGCCGGTAGCGGGCTAAAGCCGACTTGGCGAAGTGGGGGTTGGCGGAGAGATAGTTGCCGGGCTGCGTATGCAGGTTAGTGAAGTTGCAGCGGCCGCCGCCGGAGATGAGGATTTTTCTGCCCGGGTGCTGCGCGCGCTCCAGGACGGCAACGCGGCGGCCGCGACGGGCAGCTTCAATTGCGGCCATGAGCCCGGCGGCTCCGGCGCCGAGGATGAGGACGTCAAAGATCTTCCGATTCACGGTGACAATTTGAATGATACGGGCGGGCGCGGTCCGGAGTCTTTCGCGCGCTGAACCGGACGCCCTACAATGCATAACAGGAACACAGCATCTGCGGTGCGTGGAAGAGAACGATTCAGTGAAGGGCCTGTAGCTCAACGGTTAGAGCAGGGGACTCATAATCCCTTGGTTGGGGGTTCGAATCCCTCCGGGCCCACCAAGATTTTCTAAATATAAACGTCAGAAAATACATAAGATAAATCGATATCGACAGGGATGTCGATAGGGCATCTT
>JAJYBT010000603.1 GCA_021778875.1 Acidobacteriota bacterium
CAGCCTGTACAAGCAGAGCATTCCGCTGGTGAACGCGAGCCGGAAACCGGGCGAGTGGCAGAGCTATGACGTGGTGTGGACCGCGCCGGTGTTCAACGAGGACGGCACGCTGAAGTCTCCGGCGTACGTGACGGTGTTTTTGAACGGCGTGCTGGTGGACGATCATTTTGAGTTGAAGGGGCAGACGCTCTACATCGGCAAACCGTTCTACAAGAAGTACGACAAGGCGCCTATCAAGCTGCAGGCGCATGGCGACAAGAGCGAGCCGATCAGCTATCGCAACATCTGGGTGCGGGATTTGCCGTAGGGCAACCGCGCCGCGCTGGAGACAGAGAGGCCTTCCCGGGCGGGCTGCCGCGGGAAGGCCTTTGTGCGTTTAGAGCTGGTAGCGCTTCTGGTGCCAGGCCCAGGCGGTGCGGAGGATGTCGTCGAGCTGGGTGTAGCGGGGCTGCCAGCCGAGCTCGCGAATGGCCTTTTGTGAGCCTGCGACGAGGACGGCGGGGTCGCCGGGACGGCGGGGATGGACCTCGGCGGGGATGGGATGGCCGGTGACGCGGCGGGCGGACTCGATGACCTGGCGCACGCTGAAGCCCTGACCGTTGCCGAGGTTGTAGATGAGACGGCCGTCGTTGGCGTCGGAGTCGAGCGCGCGGAGGGCGAGCAGGTGGGCATCGGCGAGGTCGGAGACGTGGATGTAGTCGCGGATGCAGGTGCCGTCGGGTGTGGGGTAGTCGTCTCCGTAGATGCGGATGGAGGAACGGCGGCCGAGGGCGACGTCGAGGATGAGGGGGATGAGGTGCGACTCGGGCTCGTGGGCCTCGCCGCGCGTGATGCCGTAGGGGCCTTCGGGGGCTCCGGCGACGTTGAAGTAGCGGAGCGAGGCGTAGCGGAGGCCGTGAATGCGGTGGAACCAGCGCAGCATGTGCTCGACGAGGAGCTTGGACTCGCCGTAGGCGTTGGTGGGCTGGAGGGCGGCGTCCTCGGGGATGGGGACGACCGTGGGCTCGCCGTAGACGGCGGCGGTGGAGGAGAAGACGAGGCGTCGCGGCCCGTGGGTGAGGACGGCCTCAAGGAGCGAGAGGGTGGAGGCGGTGTTGTTGCGGAAGTAGATTTCGGGCTTCTGCATGGACTCGCCGGCCTCGATGAGTGCGGCGAAATGGAGGACGCCGTCGAAGGGGTAGCCGGAGTTTCTGGCCTCGATGAAAAGGTTTTCAATCGCGGGCCGGTCAGCGAGTTCCCCTTCCACGAAGTCCACGCCCGCGGGAATGAGCTCGCGGCGGCCATGGCTCAAGTTGTCAAATACAACGGCCTTGTGGCCCTGCGAAGCGAGAAGGCCCGCCACGGTACCACCTATATACCCTGCGCCACCGGTAACCAGAATCTTCACAAATTCACTGTCCTTCCCAGTACGGTTTGGTTTACCGTAAGTCTAATACAGGAGGCAAGGTTGGCCAGCGTTTCCGCTGGCGGCCGGGAGACCGCCGGACAGGCGGCGCCTTGGGTGCACATGTGACGTGCATGCGCGCGATGCAGATTTTTGCAGGAACCGCGCCAACAATGCCGGGCACAGTCCACTTTTTTGATCCTTGCAGGTCGTGCTCTGCTCCAGATGAAATCTGCCTTGGACGGGAATGGGAGTACCTGGGTGTTCAGGGTGTGCTCGAAGGACATAACGTACAGCACAGGAAGGCCCGCGCGCCGCACGGACAGGCGCGGCAGGGGCCGCGGCTGCACTGTACATGTGGCCATGCCGCCCGAATCCGATTTTCCCTCGCATCTGCAAACACAAAAAACAGCATCCAACTATGCAGGTCAACGGGCCGTCGTGCGGACGTGCGCGCCTTGGCATTGCGAGAGCCGAAAAGCCCCCGGGCGGGCGTGGGCGCCAAGCCTCCGCATGGAAACAGGAACAGGAACGCGATATCGGGCGGTCGCGACGAGGAGCGGATGCCGCCGGGCAAGCAGGATGGAGCAGGATTGAGCGAAGTGCGCAAGGTAAAAACAAAGCAACCTCCGTCAGTTTCCGGACTGAAGAAAACGAACCCCCCGCCGTTTCCATGGCCCCAACTGAGGAATCAAGTGATATGCCGGTGAACTCCTATCCTGTAGATACCCGCTTCGGCCTGCTCCCCGAGCCGGAGGGCAGGACCCGATCCTTTGTTACGAGCACGGTGGTGAACCTGTGCATTCTTGCGGTGGTGCTGTATGTGGGCATGATGGCCAAGCATGCGATTGAACAGCACAAGTTTGAGCAGACGGAACTGATCTTTCCGACAAAGCCGCCCGAGCCGAAGGTAAAAGTGAAGGTAACGCCTCCGCCGAAGCTGCCCAAGCCGGCGGTGGTGAAGTTTGACGCGCCGAAGATCAACATGCCGCGTCCCGAGCCGAAGCCTGTGCTGAAGATCCAGATGGAGCAGAAGCTGACGGTTCCGGTGATGAAGGCGGCGAGGCCGTCGATCATTCTGGCTCCGCAGCCGAAGGCCGCGCTGACGGCAGCGGCTCCGGCGCAGGCACCCCAGCAGAAGATTTCAACGGCGCCGGTGCACTTTGGACAACTGTTTGGCGTGACGCCGAATCCGAATGCGACGCGGCCGGCGACGGTGGCGGCGATTGGCAACCCGTATGGCGGAATGACGGGGCCGGCGGTGGCGCCGCGCGGCGTGGTGGGCTCCACGGGCATTGGCAACGGCACGCGGGCGGGCTCGAATGCGGGCGTGGTGGGCCGGGTGGCCTCGGCGGGCATTCCGGGCGGAACGGGCACGGCTCCTACAGGCGCGTATCAGGGCGGCCGGGTGGCTTCTGCAGGCATTCCGCGGGAGACGACGGTGGCGGCCATGCCGACACGCGCGGTCGCGCCCGCATCGACGAACCTGGAGGTGCTGTCGAAACCTCCGGTGCAATACACTCCCGAGGCGCGGCAACTGCATGTGCAGGGCGACGTGATTCTGCGCGTGACGTTTACCGCGAGCGGACATGTGATTGTGCAGCAGGTGGTGCATGGGCTGGGTCACGGGCTGGATGAAGAAGCAAGGCGCGTGGCGCAGCAGATTCGCTTCAGGCCGGCGACGCGCGACGGGCGGGCCGTGGACCTGACGACGAATATTACGATCACGTTTCAGTTGGCGTAATACGGGACTTTTGTTTTTTCCTTGCAGGGACCGGAAGATGCCGGGAGGTTTCCGGCGGGTCCTTTGAGGCCAGAGACTGGCAAGACGAACCCCCAGGAGCATGACATGAAATTTCGCAAGATCCCCCTCACCTTGCTCATTCTGATGATGGGCGTGACCTGCTCATATGCGAAGAAGAAGACACCGGTGT
>JAJYBT010000006.1 GCA_021778875.1 Acidobacteriota bacterium
GATCCAGAACATCCTGCACGAGACGGTTACCGGCAATCGCATTGTGAAGGCCTTCAACACGGAGCTGTGGGAGATTCTGCGGTTTCAAAAGGCGGCAAAGCGCCTGTTTCGCGCCAACCTGCGCAGCGTTCGCATCCAGTCCATCAGCTCGCCGCTCATGGATACGATCGGCGCGATCGCCATTGCGCTGCTGCTCTTGATTGGCCGCAATGAAATTCAGCATGGCCGCATGACGATCGGCGCATTTGGCGCCTTCATCATTGTGCTCTTCAAGCTGTACGACCCGGTGCGCAAGTTTGCCTACTTCTACAACAGCTTCCAGCAGGCCATGGGCGCGTCGGCTTCCATCTTCGGTTTCTTTGACGTGAAGGATGACGTGAAGGAGTGCCAGCATGCGAAGTCGCTGAAGGGCTTCTCCAAGTCGATTCACTTTGAGGATGTGGGGTTCTTCTACTCGACGGAAGAGGGGGAGCACCAGATTCTGCATAACGTGGACCTGGAGGTGCGCGCGGGAGAGGTGCTGGCACTGGTGGGTCCAAGCGGAGCGGGCAAGTCCACGCTCGTGAACTTGATTCCGCGTTTCTTCGATGTGACTTCCGGCCGCATCCTGATTGATGGGCATGACCTGCGCGACCTGACGCTTTCCTCGCTTCGCCGCGAGGTGGCGCAGGTTACGCAGGAGACCATCCTGTTTAACGATACGGTGCGCAACAACATTGCCTATGGCCAGCCCGATATGCACAGTCATCTGGTGGAGCAGGCCGCGCGGAATGCTCTTGCGCATGACTTTATTCTGCGTATGCCGCAGGGTTACGACACCGTGATTGGCGAGAAGGGATTCCGGCTTTCGGGCGGCGAGCGTCAGCGCATTGCGATTGCCCGCGCCATCCTGAAGAACGCACCTATTCTCATCCTGGATGAAGCGACGTCGGCGCTGGATGCAGAGAGCGAATCGCTTGTGCAGGCTGCGCTGGCTAACCTGATGCAGGGACGCACGGTGCTGGTGATTGCGCACAGGCTGGGCACGGTGCGCCGGGCCAATCGTATTGCGGTGCTTGAGGGTGGACGCATTACGGCTGTGGGCCCGCACGAGGAGCTTTTGAACATTTCGCCCACCTACCAGAGGCTTTACCAGTTGCAGTTTATGGATGTACCCGAGAACGGAACGCTGGAGCCGATGGCTTTCGGCGATGTAAAGGAATAGCCGGCATGCCGATTTATTCAATGACGGGCTTTGCCCGCGCTCAAGTTCGCGTTCACGATCAACTGACGTACACGCTGAGCCTGAAGAGCGTAAACCATCGTTTTCTTGATCTGCAGCTGCGCCTGCCGGGCGGGCTGGACGCGCTGGAGATGGATCTGCGGCGGATGCTGAAAGAGAGCCTGGTGCGCGGTCATGTGGAACTGATGCTCTCAGTGGATCGCTCGCAGCAGCAGAAGGCGGGCTACAACCGCGATCTTGTGTCGACGTATCTGGGTGCGTTTCAGACGGCGCGCGAAGAATTTGGCCTGGCGGGAGAGCCGGATCTGAATGCAGTGCTGCGGATGCCGGCTGCGCTACAGAGTGAGAATTACAGCAACAGCGACGAGGATCTTGCGGCTCTGGCGGAGAGCGTGAAAGCAAAGATCGGGCCGTTGCTGGAAGATCTGAAAGGAATGCGCGCGCGCGAGGGCGAATCGCTGGAAGCCATTCTCCATGCTTCGCTCGACCGGCTGGCGGAAGCGGTGCAGGGTGTGTCGGAATCGCGGCCTGAAGTCGAGGCGCGTTACCAGGAGCGCTTGACGCAACGGCTTGTGGCCGCCACCGGCAATGAATTCAATCGGCAGCGGCTGCTGGAAGAAGTGGCCGTCCTGGTGGATCGCAGCGATATTGCAGAAGAGCTGGCGCGGATGACGACGCACATCGGGCATTTTCGCGAACTGCTGGCTGCGGGCGGCGAGGTGGGCAAGAAGCTGGATTTTCTGTTGCAGGAGATGAACCGCGAAGCCAACACGCTGCTCTCCAAGACAGGCGGCGTCGGCGGCAAGGGCACACGCATTACCGAGCTTGGGCTGGCGATGAAAGCGGAAATTGAAAAGGCTCGTGAGCAGGTCCAGAACGTGGAGTAGCAGGCCAACACGCCGCTCACTGGCAAGGAAAGGGAAGACTAAAACGTGGCAGGTATCTTGTTTATCATCTCGGCGCCCTCCGGTTCCGGCAAAAGCACGCTGGTGGGTGAGCTGCGCAAGCAGGTCACCGGTGTGGACTTTTCCATATCCTGGACGACCCGCCCCCCGCGCGGCTCGGAGGAGCACGGACGGGAGTACTACTTCACCAACCGCGAAGAGTTTGAACGGATGCGGGATGAAGGCAAGTTTCTGGAGTACGCCGAGGTCTTTGGGAACTACTACGGAACAGCCAGACACTCGCTGGAGGATGCGCGACGCCAGGGACATGACCTGCTGCTCGACATCGATGTGCAGGGGGCTGACCAGGTACGCAAGACTATGCCCGAGGCGGTGAGTATCTTTGTTATGCCTCCCACGCCCAAGGTGCTGCGCACCCGCCTGCGGAATCGCAGCCGCGCGGAGGGCCAGGTAAATGAGGCGGAGCTCTACCGGCGCCTGAGCGAAGCCAGCAAAGAAATTGAGAATTATCGGGATTACGGCTATATTTTGGTCAACGACATCCTGGACCGTACGGTGGCGCAGTTGGAGGCCATTGTGCTCGCCGAGCGGTTTTACCGGAACGGCGAGCCAATTGCGTACCGTTCCAGCAGGGTGTTGGAGGTGGCCGCCGCCTGCAGGCTTGCAAATTCGCGGGATCGGCTGAAGCCGGTGCTCGAAGCATTTGGAATTGATGGGGTGTCTGGCCAGCAACAGCTTCCCTTTGGAGACGAATCTGATGAGGATTGAAACCCAGTTTGATTCGAACTATCGCAAGGTTCTGGTAGCGGCGCGTCGCGCGCGGCAGTTGCAGAGCGGTTCCGCGGCGCTGATCGCCAGCCGCTCCAACAAAGCCTGCCGGATTGCGCAGGATGAGATTGACGCCGGAAAGATCGCGTACGTCAAGGGCGACGTCCCGGTGCAGAAGCCGCTGGTGGAAGATCGCGGGATTCCGATTCTCTCGCATTGATCGTCCAGCCGGTTACGTAACGGATCAAGACGGTAGAGGCGCGGCGGTAGTTCTTCCCCGGAACAGCCGGGAAGAGCACGCGCCTGCGTTCGTCCGATGCGAATTCAGACTAGAATTTAGATATGAGAGTAACGGTTGGTGTATCGGGTGGCGTTGCCGCATACAAGGCGGCGGAGTTGGTGCGCGCCCTGCAGAAGCAGGCACTTGAAGTTCATGTTGTCATGACCGAGTCCGCTACCCGGTTCATTCAGCCGCTAACCTTTGCAGCGCTCACCGGGCACAAGGTAATCACCAGCCTCTGGGACGAGTCCGGCAGCGGCGAGAGCGACTATAACCCGGCCGGGGAACAGAGTGGAATTGAGCATATTGCGGAGGCGCAGTGGGCCGATGCTCTGGTGGTTGCGCCCGCAACCGCGAATATTCTGGCGAAGTTTGCGCACGGGATTGCCGATGATTTTCTGACCACGATGTATCTGGCGACGCAGGCTCAGGTTCTAGTGGCCCCGGCCATGAACGTGAACATGTGGGAGCATCCCGCTACGCAAGCGAATGTGGAGGTTTTGCGGCTGCGCGGCGTTCGCGTGATTGAGCCCGGGACCGGCGAGCTCGCATGCGGCATGGTGGGTGCGGGGCGCATGGCTGAGCCTGACGCGATTGCCGAAGCAGTTTTGAATGCGCTTGGCCGACGCCATGATCTGGCCGGGGAAGTGGTGCTGGTGACTGCAGGCGGTACCCGCGAGGCGCTTGATCCCGTGCGATTTCTGGGAAATCGTTCGAGCGGCAAGATGGGCTATGCCATTGCCGATGCCGCACAGAGCCGGGGCGCCAAGGTCATTCTGGTCAGCGGCCCGTCGGCACTGCCACCTCCGCCGCACTGCGAGCTGGTGAAGGTGACGACTGCCGATCAGATGCGCACGGCGGTTCTGGAGCACATGAGCGAGGCTACTCTCATCATCAAAGCCGCGGCTGTGGCCGACTATCGCCCCACCAATCCCTCTGGTCAGAAACTCAAGCGTACTGGGCCAATCACGCTGGAGCTGACCCCGACGGAGGATATTCTTGCCGAGGTCGCACGGCATCGCCGGCCCGGGCAACTGATCATCGGCTTTGCCGCAGAGACGGAAAACAGCATGGAGAATGGTCGCGCCAAGCTGCTGCGCAAGGGAGCCGATGCAATCGTTGTGAATGATGTATCCGGTGAGGGAGTGGGCATTGATGCAGACAATAATGCTGCCGCCTTCCTACCTCCATCCACGGCGATTGATCTGCCGGAGATGCCGAAGCGCAAGCTGGCGGACCGCATTCTCGATGAGATTCTGACCCTGCGCCGCCCGCGCTCTCTGGTTGTGGAACTGGATGAGACGACGCCGCAGGAGCGCGTCCTCAGCGAGTCGGAGTCACCCGCGAGTCATCGCAGACATCTGATTGTGGAGGGCTGAGGGTGGCGCAGTCACTTGACCCTCTCACGCAGCAGGCTCTGAGTGCCCGCCTTCGCTTCTATCGAGATCTCGGCCTGACGGAGTTCTATCGCAGGCCCGTCGATCCGTCGTGGATCGCGCCTGCGGCGGAGATCCAAGTGCCTGCGATAGAGGAAATGCCAGCGGCTGGCGCGCCGCAGCAAGCAGTAGCGGAGAGGATTGAAGCCGGTGGCGCCGGCTTGTCCCGAACGATTGCAGAAGAACCACCGCAAGCAGAACTTCTTCAGGAGAACACGCTCATTCCACCACGCAAGGCGATTCCCGCATCTCCTCAGATTGCTGCTGCTGTTCCGCCAGCTGAGCGCGAGCAGGCTCTACAGGCTATTCGCAACGACATTGGCGACTGCACGCGGTGTGCGCTGCACAAAGGACGCAACAAGCTGGTGTTCGGCGATGGAAGCCCACTGGCCCGGCTGATGTTTGTGGGCGAGGGGCCGGGAGCCGATGAAGATGCGCAGGGGTTGCCATTTGTGGGCCGCGCCGGGCAATTGCTGAACAACATGATTGCAGCGATGGGGCTGAAGCGCGAAGAGGTGTACATCGCCAACGTGGTGAAGTGCCGTCCGCCGAGCAATCGCACACCTGAGCCGGACGAGGCAAATACGTGCTCCCCGTTTTTATTTCGCCAGATTGATGTGGTGCGACCGGAGGTGCTGGTTGCACTGGGGGCTACGGCGGCGACCTATCTGCTGGGCCAGCGGCAGCCACTGGCTGGCTTGCGCGGGCGCGTGCATGCGTTTCGTGGCGCGAAACTCATTGTGACGTATCATCCAGCCTTCCTGTTGCGCGATCCTCGACAGAAGAAAGAGGCGTGGGCCGATTTGCAGATTGCCATGCGCGAACTGGGGCTGAAGGCGCCAGTCAAGAGTTGAGCGCAGGGCAGCGCTCGGTTCATCTGGGGTCCTGCCAGAGTTTGACGCCGCCGAGGAGACCGGTTTCGTTGGGAACGATGGTGATGTTCTTGCCGGGGTCGAAATCGATCTTTTTGGCGTTGCCGCCGCCAATGTAAAGGTGATCCCAGTTGAAGAGCTTTTCGGTCTGGTCGATGGCTTCTTTCAGCAGCTTGTTCCAGCGTTTCTTGCCGAAGCGGTCGAGGCCGCGGCGTCCCAGGTAGTCCTCGTAGGTCATACCCTTGACGCGCCAGGGGTGGTGGCCGAGTTCGAGGCCCGGACAGAGGCGGCCGTCCGTGAAGAGGGAACCGCCAAGGCCGGTGCCGAGGGTAAGAGTGAGCTCGACGCCGACGCCCTTGATGGCTCCGTAGCCCTGCACGGCGGCGTCATTGCAGACGCGCACGGGTTTGCGCCAGAGCTTTTCGAGCTCAGCCTGCAGCGGGAAACCTCCGGCCCAGCGGGGGTGAAGGTTAAAGGCGCCGTAGGTCTTGCCGTGTTTGACGATGCCGGGAAATCCGACGGAGACGCGGTCGAATTTACCGAGCATGCGGCGCAGCTCATCGAGCTTTTTCAGCACAGCCGCCGGCGTGGGGATTTTTGGCGTGACGATGCGCTGGCGCTCGCTGAGCGGCTTGCCCTCAGTATCAAGAAGCATGGCCTTGAGGTGGGAGCCTCCGATATCGATGGAGAGCGTGATTGGAGATTGAGGCGACGAGGACGGGCTGGCTGCGGGACTGGGTGTGGTTTTCGTCTTGGGTGCCATCAGCAGGAATTGTACTGCGGAAACCGGGAGTTGCGATGCCAGATCTGGCGTGCAGGGCGGGGCGACTGCGCGGTGTAAGCCGCATCCCCTAAACTGGGTGCTGGCCCCGATGCATTCATTTTGTGAAGTTGCCCTGCCCGTGCCCCTTGATCGCGCCTTTACGTACGCGGTGCCGGAGGGCCTGTGCCCAGAGCGTGGAGCGCGCGTGGTGGCCCCCTTTCGCAATGAAAAGCTGATTGGGGTGGTGACGGCTCTTTCTGACACTGCGCCGGCGGACTTTGAAGCTCGCCCGCTTGAAGCAGTGCTCGACCCGGAGCCTTTGCTCGGCGAGCATCTGCTGACCCTGGCTGAGTGGATTGCGCAGTACTACCTGGCGCCGCTGGGCGAGGTATTGCGGGGGATGTTGCCCCTGATGGCGGAGGTGCGCAGCACCGTCTACTACCGCATTACCGATCTGGGGCGCGATGTGCTTGCGGATTGCCTGGACGGCGACTCTCCCAGGGCGTCTGGCAGGACGGGAAGACGGCGCGGCCTGCTGTCCAAAGAGGAGTACGATGCGGAGCGGCGGGTTCTGGATCGGCTGGCCGCGGGTGAACCCGTCAAGGTCTCCACGCTGCGCACGGCCACGTCGGCGGGGCTTCCGCTGCTCAACGCCATGGTGCGCAAGAAATGGATTGTGCGCGAGACTAACGCCACGGAGCGGGATGCACGGCGTATAGAGCGGTTTGCGGTGCTGGTGCCGGAAGCGCGTCTGCCCGCAATGACGCCGAAGCAGCAGGCAATTCTGGCGGAGCTGGCCGCGTGTGGCGGAGAGCTTCCGCTGGCAGAGCTGCGCCGGCGAGATCTGCCCTCGTCGACGCTGCAGACACTGGTGCGGCGCGGGCTGGTGCGAATTGAAGAACGGCCCGCGTCGTTTCGCCTTGGGGGACTCGGGACGCGCAATGATCCTTTTCATCTGAATGAGCCACAGACCGAGGCGCTGGCCTGCATAGCCACGGCGCTGGGAGGATTCAAGCCCTTCCTGCTGCATGGTGTCACCGGTTCGGGCAAGACGGCGGTGTATCTGGCGGCCATGCAGAGAGCCCTGGACCGCGGGCTTGCCTCGATTTTGCTGGTGCCGGAGATTGGTCTTACGCCGCAGACCGCCGGCCTGCTGGATGCGGCCTTCGGGTCGCGCGTGGCTTTGCTGCACTCCGCTCTTACGCCGGAGGAGCGCAGCGAGCAGTGGCGGCGCATTCACCGGGGAGAGGCTCCGATTGTGGTGGGAACGCGCTCCGCCATCTTTGCGCCAGTGCCAAACCTGGGGCTGATCCTGGTGGACGAGGAGCATGACCAGAGCTACAAGCAGGAGGAGACGCCGCGCTACAACGCACGCGATGTGGCGGTGATGCGCGCCAAGCTGGCGGGTGCAGTGGTGGTGCTGGGCTCGGCCACGCCGTCGCTGGAAAGCTGGCATAACTCCGAGCAGGGCAAGTACACGCGCATTGAGATGCGGGATCGCGTCAAGGATCGTCCGTTGCCGCAGGTGGAACTGATCGATATGCGGCGCGAGTTTCAGGAGACGGGACAGGGCCAGCTTTTTTCCCGCGCCCTGGTGGAGGAGACGCGCCGCACGCTGGAGCGGGGAGAGCAGGCGATCATCCTGCTCAATCGGCGCGGCTATTCCTTTGCGGTGATCTGCCGGGCCTGCGGTGAGAAGCTGGAGTGCCAGAACTGCGCGATTGCGCTGACCCACCACAAGCCTCCGGCGGAGGATGCGGGACTGGCACGGGAGGGGCAACGGCTGGAGTGCCACTACTGCGGCTATAAGCGCACGGTGCCGGCGCGATGCCCCAAGTGCGCAAGTGAGCACCTCTACTATCTCGGAGCCGGGTCGCAGCAGGGCGAGGAGCGGCTTGCGGAGATCTTTCCGGGTGCGCGCATCGGCCGCATGGACCGGGACACAGTGCGCGGACGGCATGACCTGGAGCGGCTGCTGGCCCGGCTCCACTCGGGCGAAATCAATCTGCTGGTGGGAACGCAGATGATTGCCAAAGGGCACGATATCCACGGCGTTACGCTGGTGGGCGTGGTGGGCTGCGACCATGCGCTGTCCATGCCGGACTTCCGCGCGGCGGAGCGCGTCTTTCAACTGATGACGCAGGTTTCCGGCAGGGCGGGGCGCGGCGATCTGCCCGGCCGCGTGATTGTGCAGACGTACTATCCCGACCACTACGCGATTACGGCTGCCAGTACGCACAACTACGCCGGATTTGTGGAGCGCGAGTTGAAGTACCGCCGCTGGATGCACTATCCGCCATTTGGCGTGCTGGCAAACGTGCTGCTGCAGTCAGAGAAGCTGGAAGAGGTGGCCGGCTGGTCGGCAGAGCTGGGCCGATGGTTCCAGCAGTCGGGGCAGTCCTCCGTGAGGGTGCTTGGCCCGTGCACGGCTCCCATTGCCCGCATCAAGGGCGTCTACCGTTTCCACCTGATTCTGAAGGCTGGCTCGCGCAGCGCGCTGAACGCAGTGCTGCGCGGCATGCTGGCGCATGCTGAGGGTGCGGGCATTCCGCGCAAGGGAGTTGTGGTGGACGTGGATGCACAGCGACTGATGTAGCCCGCTGCCACGCGGCGTGAGCGCAGGCGGATGTAAGTCGTGTGGACGGTGCTACTTGGCCGGAGGGGTGCTGTCGGCCAGGGTATGCAGCTCCTTGCCGGGCTTGAAGCGGACAGCTTTGCCGGGGGTGATGCTGACCTCAGTGCCGGTGCGGGGATTGCGGCCGATGCCGGTTTTGCGGGCGCGGACGCTGAAGACGCCGAAACCACGCAGCTCGATGCGTTCGCCGGCCGTGAGAGCCTGCTTGAGCCCTTCGAAGACTGTGTCGACAGCTGCTTCGGCCTTAGTGCGGGGCAGGCCCGTGCGCTCGATCACGTGATGGACGATATCCTGTTTAATCAAAGCGGTCACCTCGCTGGCGCAATTGAATTGACTGTACCACACCGTACGAAATTGATGGTACAGGATTTGCATTCCGGCCCAAAGATTCCGTCGCATTGCCGGACAGTGCCCTGCGGGAGGGAAAGCGGGGCGCGGGCGGTGGATTTCCAGGCTGCTCGCCGGGTTGCGGAGGCGGAAAACCGTGGCGTGGTTGTCATCGGCGGCCGCGTTTCGTAAGATGGAGCCTTCGAGCGGTCATTTGATTCCGCTGGTGAATGCCGGGTACGGCTCAGGACCCGGAACAGGAGAGGCATGTCAATTCAGAGTGACCGTTGGATCCGGGAACAGGCGCTGAACCACAAGATGATTGAACCCTTCAGCGAAAAGGAGGTCCGCGAGGGCGTGATTTCGTTTGGGCTTTCTTCCTATGGCTATGATCTTCGAGTCTCCGATGAGTTCAAGATCTTCACCAATGTGAACAGCGCGATCATCGACCCCAAGGCGTTTGACGAGCGCTCTTTTGTCTCAGTGCAGGCGGACTCGGTCATTATTCCGCCCAACTCCTTTGCCCTGGCCCGGTCGGTTGAGTACTTCAGGATTCCGCGGGATATTTTGACCATTTGCGTGGGCAAGTCCACCTATGCCCGCTGCGGAATCATTGTGAATGTAACGCCCTTTGAGCCGGAGTGGGAGGGATTTGTTACCCTCGAAATCTCCAACACGACCCCGCTGCCGGCCAGAGTGTATGCCAACGAAGGCTTGTGCCAGATCCTGTTCTTCCATTCGAATGAGCCTTGCGAGGTCAGCTACGCGGACCGCAAGGGCAAGTACCAGAAACAGCAGGGCATTGTTCTTCCCAAACTCTGATTTGCAAGCGATCCAGGCGTGCAATAGGCAGGTCTGGCGAGGCGGCGGTATACGCGTTCCTCTGCGCGGCCAGGGTTCCCGGCGCCAGGGCGGTAATCCGGGATGCGCGCGCGGAATTCCGGCGCTGGCGGAAGGTATCTTCAAGAGGCTGGCCAGGTATTCTGGAGCGGGCCTAACCCATTCATGTGATTGCGATTCGCATGAGTTATGACCCATAGTGAATGCAAGAGTGAACAAGGCATGGATGGCCACATTGCACATCCGTAATCCAATCCGCATTGGCATACCGGCTGGAGAACCGATTCGGCTGGAAGGTCTTCGCAGCATCTTTGATCACCGGCCCTCTGCTGGTGAGCCGAAGCTGGTTCCCGTCATTGGCGAGCTGGGAGAGCTGCTGGCGGACCGGCAGATTGAGTACCTGGTGGTGGACCTGAATGCCACATCGGGCCGCTTGCAGGCATTGGGGGATATTCGCACAGCACGGCCTGACCTTCGATTGATCGTTATCGGACCGGAGGGAGACGACGAGCTGGTCATGGACTCGATTGTCGCGGGCGCCAGAGCGTATCTGGACCTGACAGCGGGCCCGCGCGTGGTGCGGGAGGCAATCGACGTGGTGGTGGCCGGGTCCATCTGGGCGCCAAGGCGGGTGCTCTCCAAGCTCATCGACCGGCTCTTGACCAGCCCGGAGGGCGGTCTGTCGAGCGCTGCTCCGCGGCTGACCGCGCGGGAGCGCCAGGTGCTGGATCTCATCCTGATGGCGCGCTCCAATCGAGAAATCGCGATGGAACTCGGGATTGAGGAGCGAACGGTGAAGGCCCACGTGGGCAGGCTGATGCGCAAGACGGGCGTGGAAAATCGGATCGCGCTGTCGATACGCGCACTGGGCGGGCACCTCTCCTCGGGGGCTGGCGGCAAGGCGGGAGCGAAACGCAAGTCGGACGAGAGGCTGTAATCGGCCCTCTGGAGCGTGGTTACTAAAATCTATTGTCCTTCCGTACTCTTGATGCCCAGGGGTAACCGTTTTCATAATCAGTCTCAGAAACAACGCAGATCTGGGGAAAGGAGTTCCCAGGCGACATGTTTCTCATGGTGCCTGGGAACTCCTATTTTTTCTGACCGTTGCTCTCTTATTTTTGCCTGCCTCTGACCTCTCAGCCTACCTCTCAGGCAAACTCAGCATCTGAATGCCAAGAAGTGATGTTTTCGCTCACAGGGAATGTTCCACCGTGTGACGTGCCGTATGCGTCTCATGGATGTAATCTCCTGTGCTGTAGGCTGATTTGTGTCCCCGGATTTTTGGGAGATGAGAAGGTATCCCCGCCTGTGGTTACATCGCGGCCATTGCTTCGTCTTTTCGTTGGAATCACACTAGAACCCGCGTCGTTGAGATGCGGAATGGAAAGGATCCAGGTATGAAGAAAGCCATAGCTTCCATCTGCCTCTGTTTCATGTTTACCTGCACCGCATTCGCACGCTCTTCGCGGCAGGATTTGCAGGTCCGTATCGATTCAGCCAAGACGGTGCTGGACCAGATTATGGCCGCCCAGGACAACAGCATTCCGCTGAACATTCTGCAGCAGGCAACCTGCGTCGCCGTTGTGCCGGGCATGATCAAAGGCGCATTTGTCTTTGGCGGGCAGTACGGGCAGGGCGTGGTGACCTGCCGCACGGGGCATGGCTGGAGCGCACCGGTCTTCATCCGCATGGCGGGTGGATCCTTCGGTTTCCAGATCGGCGGGCAGTCGACCGACCTGGTGCTGGTTGCAGTCAACGACAAGGGCTTTCAGGATCTGCTGAAGAGCAAGTTCAAGATTGGCGGAGATGCCTCTGCCGCAGCCGGCCCGGTGGGACGCTCAGGACAGGCTGCCACGGACTGGAAGATGAATGCCGAGTTGCTGAGCTACTCGCGCAACAAGGGTCTCTTCGCCGGAATCGATCTGGATGGTACGAGCGTGAGCCAGAACATGGAGGACACGGAAACCTTCTATGGCGCTCCTCACACCTTTGAGTCGATTCTGAAGGGCAGCGTGGCTGTGCCGCAGGGAGCGGTCACCTTTGTGCGGACCGTGGCCCACTACTTTATGGCAGCCAAGGCGCAGAAGTAGCAGGCAACCACCACAGCAGAAGCGCATCATCCCCGAAGGCGGCCTCATAGCAGGCCGCCTTTCTGTTGCCGGAGCAGCTTACAGCGCGTGCGGCAGTAGCATAGCAGGCGCAGCGATGCCATACACTTGAACTTTGTCCGCTTGCGATGAGGGAACGGTTCGAGTTCTGGTTTGTGCTGGCAGTGGCGCGCACCCTGGGGTGGTTGCCGCGCGGGGTGGCGCGTCTTCTGGCGGGAGTTCTCACCTGGACTGTGTATGCGATGCTGAGCCGCCTGCGACAGGTGGGGCTGCGCAATCTGGAACTGGCGTTGCCCGCAGTTCCCATGGCAGAGCGGAGACGGATTCTTCGCGGGGTCTATCGCCACCTGGGCTGGCAACTGGTGGAGTTCTGCCGCATGCCAAGGTATACGCCGCAGAATATCCGCCACTGGATTCGCACGGAGGGGCTGGAGAATTATCTTGCTGCAACGGCGCGCGGCAAGGGGGTCCTGGTTCTGACGGGGCACCTGGGCGCGTGGGAGCTTTCCAGCTTTTACCACTCCATGATGGGATACCCCATGGGCATGGTAATTCGGCGGTTGGACAACCGCCTGCTGGATGAGTTTGTGAACGGCATCCGCTGCCTGCACGGAAACCGGGTTCTGCACAAGGATGATTTTGCCCGCGGCCTGCTGAAGGCCATGCACGCCGGCGACACGGTCGGCATCCTGATGGATACAAATATGACGCCGCCGCAGGGCGTGTTTGTGGAGTTCTTCGGCCACAAGGCCTGCACGGGATCCGGGCTGGCGCGTGTGGCGCTGAAGACAGGGGCGGCGGTGCTGCCGGGCTTTCTGCTGTGGGAACCGGCGGAGCGCCGGTACGTGCTGCACTTTGGCCCGGAGCTCAACTTTGCGCATACGGGGGACGCCGACGCGGATATCGAGAGGGCGACCCAGCAATGCAATGACGCGCTGGAGTCCTGGATTTGCCGCTACCCCGACCAGTGGCTGTGGATTCATCGGCGATGGAAGACGCGCCCGCCGGGGGAACCCGGAATCTACGACAGGAGGCACCGATGACGCTTGCGGAACTGATGGAGAAACTGGGCGGCAGGCTGGCGCAGGGCGATGCGGGATGGGTGGTGGACGGCGTGAACTCCTGCGAGCTGGCCAGCCCATTTGATCTGGTGTTTGCGGACAATGCGGCGATGGCCGCCGAGGTGCTTGCAAGCAATGCGGGCGTTGTTGTGCTGCCGTCCGGCGTTGCGGCAGGGGCCTATCCGCATGGCAAATGCGTGGTGGAGGCCGAGCAGCCGCGGCTGTGGTTTGCGCGGGCAGCCAGGCTGCTGGCCAAGCCTCCGCTGGCCACGGGGGTGCATCCTGCCGCGGTGGTGCCGCCGGATGCCATGCTGGCCCCCGGCGTTGTGGTGGGAGCCGGCGCGGTGATTGGGTCGCACGCGCGCATCGGCGAAGGGACGCGCATTGAGGCCGGAGCGGTGCTGGGAGATCGCGTGCAGGTGGGCGAAGATTGCCATATTCATCCCCGGGCCGTGCTGTACCCCGGCGTGACGCTGGGCGACCGCGTGGTGGTGCATGCGGGCGCGGTGCTGGGCGCGGATGGCTTTGGCTACGTGCGCGACAGCAGGACCGGCGCGTACACGCAGTTTCCGCAGCAGGGCACGCTGGTGATTGAAGACGATGTGGAGATTGGAGCCAACTCGACAATTGACCGCGGCGCGTTGCAGGAGACGAGAGTTCGCAGAGGGACGAAGATCGATAACCTCGTCCACGTGGGCCACAACTGCGACATTGGCGAGGATGTGATTCTGGTGGCGCTAACGGGCATTTCGGGTTCGAGTACGGTGGGCAAAGGCGCGGTGCTGGCCGGGCAGGTGGGCATAGGCGACCATGCGCATGTTGGCCCGGGGGTGATCCTGGGCGGACAGGCCGGGGTACTGAGCGGCAAGACGGTGACCGGCGAAGGCCTGAAGCCAGGCACCGTTCTGTGGGGCACGCCCGCGCGGCCGCTGAAGCAGGTGCTGCGGGAACAGGCAACGCTGACGCGGTTGACCCGAGGCCAGCGAAGGTCTGCGGATACGAAGGCGTCCGAAGCGGAATAACGCGCATGGCCATGGTTGTGGTGGGCGGCAGCGGACGCGGCGTGGGCAAGACTGCCCTGGTGTGTGGCGTGATTCGCACCTTGCCGGAGTTTGCCTGGACGGCGGTGAAGGTGACCGATCACGAGCACGGATTGCCGGAGGCCATCTGGGAAGACCGTGGGCAGGCCGCTGGGCCGGAGACCGATACTGCGCGCTATCTGGCAGCCGGCGCGCGGCGGGCGTTTCTGCTTGCGGCGGAGGACGAGGAACTGCCGCATCTGCTGGAGGAACTGTGGGCAAGGCTGGAACGGGATGCGCATGTGATTGTTGAGTCGAACCGCGTGCTACGCTACGTGCGACCGGATGCGTTTCTGGCCGTTCGGGGCGACACGGACGCTGCAATGAAGGCATCTTTGCGAGAGGTGGAAGGGCGCGTGGATGCGTGGGTGGTATCCGCGGAGCGCGATGGTGTGGCCGCGGGGGCGAGTCCGGTTTTTCGGCTGGCGCGGATGGAGCAGATCTCCGCCGAGTTGCGGGAGTGGCTGCGAGCAAAACTGCAGCAGGCGTGATTTCGCAGCGCCGGGCCTTTCTTGCTGCTGCAAATGGCTCTAAGATGGTAGCTCCCAGGAGGAAGCAAGCATGGATCGACGTGATTTTTTAAAGACCGCAACCACTGCCGTAAGCGTGGCGGCGACAGAGCAGCTGCTGGCACCCATTCTGCACGCGGAAGGCAAGACGCCGGAGGTGGATGGCATGCTGTATCGCACGCTGGGCCGGACGGGGGAGCGTATTTCGGCCATCGGGCTGGGTGGATATCACATCGGCAAGTCTACGCTGCAGGAGCAGGAAGCGATCCAGTTGATGCGCCAGGCCATCGATCGCGGTATCACATTCATGGACAACTGCTGGGACTACAACGACGGCGTGAGCGAAGTGCGCATGGGCAAGGCGCTGGCCGACGGGTATCGCAACAAGGTGTTCCTGATGACGAAGATCGATGGGCGCACGAAAGAAGCGGCTGCGCAGCAGATTGAGGATTGCCTGAAGCGCCTGCAGACGGATCGCGTGGACCTGATGCAGTTTCACGAGGTGATTCGCCTGGAGGACCCGGATCGCATCTTTGCCGAAGGCGGCGCCATGGAGGCGATGGTGGAGGCGAAGAAGGCGGGCAAGGTGCGCTACATCGGCTTTACGGGCCACAAGGACCCCTACGTGCATCTGCGCATGCTGAACGAAGCGCGGGCGAGGGGCGTCCACTTTGACGCGGTGCAGATGCCGCTGAACGTGATGGACGCGCACTTCCGCAGCTTTGAACACGATGTGCTGCCTGTGCTGACGCGCGAAGGAATCGGCGTGCTGGGCATGAAGGCCTTTGGTGACTCCTACATTTTGAACAGCAAGACGGTGAAGCCGATCGAGTGCCTGCACTATTGCCTGAACCTGCCGATTGCGACGCAGATCACGGGTATCGATAACCAGATGGTGCTGGACCAGGCGCTGGAGGCGGCGCGGACGTTCCGTCCGATGTCGGCAGAGGAAGTGGCTGGTCTGCTGGGGCGCACGAAGCTGGCCGCGCAGCAGGGCAAGTACGAGCTCTACAAGACGAGCAGCCACTTTGACGGGACGGCTCACCGGCCCCAGATGCTGGGCTAGGGTGAATTGGCAATGCGCCGGAGCCTTCGCAGACGGAACTGCGGAGGCTTTCCGGCGCTGTATTCCCCGATGGACGAGCTATTTTTCTGTGCTGAAGGGTTCGGCCTTGAGCGAGCCGTCGCGCTGCTTGATGAGCATCTGCACCTTGCCCTCGGCGGCTTCCAGTTCCTGCTTGCAGAGGG
>JAJYBT010000604.1 GCA_021778875.1 Acidobacteriota bacterium
CATGGGCATGTCCGGCTCAAGCGCGCGCACCTGGCGGAAGGCCTCGGCTGCATCCTCGCCGAGCAAGCGCCCGCCGCGCACCAGAACTTCAAGAGCGACAGCGTCGCCCTCTTCCGCGCATTGGACGACGATGGGTGCGAGCTGAGAGAAGTCTGCGCCGGAGTGGGCAGCGTTGATGACGTCCGCGAGCTCGTTGAGCTTCCAGAATGCGACGACGCGCTCGAGGATAGGCGAATGCCGCTGAAAATCTTTCGCGCGGAGCGCAGCGCGCAGAGCCTGATGGCCGATCCAGTAGCCGGCTCCCTGATCGCCGAGCATGGGGCCCCATCCGCCAACGGTAAGGCGGTGGCCGGTGCTGGTACGGCCGAGGATGTTTGAGCCGGTTCCTGCGATGACCAGGACGCCGGCGCCGCCAGGGAAGGCCGCGTCGAGTGCAATTTCCTCATCGCCGCAGACTTCGATCGATCCTCCCGCGCAGTTGGAGATGATCTGGCGCATCCAGCCATCGGTTTGCGGCAGGCGCAGGCCGGCGGTGCCGACACACGACGCGGTGACCTGGTGAAGATCGATGCCGCTGAGGCGGGTTATTTCCGCGAGTAGCGCACAGAGGTTTTCCTGGGCTTGTTCGATGGAGACGCGCAGCGGCTTGATGCTGCCACCGGCGGCGCGGGCCAGGATGCGGGATTCGTCGCCGAGAAGGGCTGCGGTTTTGGTGCCGCCTGCGTCGAGACCGAGATAGAACGCCATCACTGTGCTGCCTCCCCGCGAAGAGCTTTGGAAAGAATCCATGGATTGCCATCTACTTTGGGAGCCTTGAGGCCCAGGATTTGCGCGATGAAGGGGTAGATATTGACGTTCTCGAATGGCCTGAGCGTGGTTCCGGGGCGAATGTCGGGGCCTTCAGCGAAGAAAATTGCGCGCATTGAGATCATTTGAAAGGGATTGTACCCGTGCTGACCAACCGGAGTGAACTCCCTTTGCCCCGCAGAAGGCGAGTGTGCGCGGATGATGTAAGGGCCTTTCGGAACAATCACGGGGTCGCCTTCGCGCGGATTGCTGCTGAAGTGCAGCTCAGCGGGAACATGCGCGCGGCGGTACACCTTGAAGTCCGCGTCAGCAGCCTTGAGCTGCTCATAGGCACGGTTGGCGTCGGCTTCAGTGCGCGGATACAGCAGCGCTCCGACGGTGGTGAAGTTGTCGAGGTCGGCATATTTGTCGAGCGTGATCCAGTTGCCCTCGACACGGGCCATCCCGTGGTCGGAGACGATGATGAGGTCGATGGGAAGATGCAGCGCGTTTAGCTTGCGCTCAAGCGTACCCATAAGCGCGTCGACGTGGTGGACGGCGTCGCGGACTTCGGGGCTGTCGGGTCCGTGCAGGTGTCCCTGATGATCGACGTTGGGGTAATAGAGCGTGATGAAATGCGGTCGCTGGGCCACCGGCAGCTTGAGCCATGCGATGACCTGATCGATGCGCTTCTCGTCGGGGTAATTGTTCGTGTAGCGCAGGTAGTATGTCGGGCGTTCGCCGGCGATCTTGGCCTCAGCTCCAGGCCAGAAGAAGCACGCGGTGCGCATCCCTTGCTGCTCGGCCAGCGACCACAGCGGCGTGCCGCCGTACCAGGAGCCGTCTGTGACGGTGGAAGCATTGCGATAGGAATAGATCTGTTTGCGCGCTGGATCGTAGAAGGTGTTCGCTACGATCCCGTTGTGCTCCGGATAGAGCCCCGTGATGATGGCGTAGTGATTGGGGAAGGTGAGCGATGGATAGGATGGGATCATGCCGCTGGGGGCGTTGGCTCCGCGATGGCCTATGGCGAGCAGGTGCGGAGCGCCGTATAGGCGCGGGTAGTCATAGCGGAAGCCGTCGAGCGAGACGAGGACGACATAGTGCTTGCTGCGCTGCGCGGGCGCGTTGGGCCCGTTGTCGACGTGAATGACAGGTGGAAGCTTTGAGCTTGAGTGGCGCCAATGCTGCCCGTGTAGGAGCGGGGCGGCGCAGAGCCAAAGTGCGGCGAGAAGAGCAAAGCGACGGGACATGAGAAGTCCTTTCGAGGTGAGAGCCTGCGGTTTCACAGCGCAACCCCCGGTCATCGAATTAAGAACGCCCATGTTGCGATGGCGACTCCAACGGCTCCGAAGGCGATGCCGAGGAACCAATAGGCGCGCTGGCGTGTGAGCAGGGTAATTGACGTGATGACGAGGGCGATCTCCAACAATGCCTCAGCAAAATCGAAGCGTGCGGCGTGGCGCTCTGACTTGCGAACTTCGCGCTCCAGATCCGTCGCCTCGCCCTGCTCGTCTTTTAACTCTTTATTCCATTTGGCAAGATGGCTCTTATAGGTGCCCGTCACCTTTGCCGCAGCACCGGGGTCGCGCACGGGCAGCCTGCTGATGAGGTCAATGGTGAGCTGGGTGTTGTACTGCCGAATCTTCTTGGCCTGGTAGAGGTTCCACTGGTCAGTGGCGCGCGCCTGCTGCAGAACAGCCTCGGTGTGGGTGCGATGGCCGAGCACGGTGGTGATTGCGACCAGCACGGCGAGCAGGCTCATGGTAAAGCTGACAGGGCGAAGGCTGGATTCGCGGGCCTTCTCGTGCTGTTCCTGGAGTTCGTTTGCTTCGGATGCTTCCATAAATTTGGAGGAACGCACCTAGAGTGTACGAGGAAGGGAGCGGCAGCGTCGAGTGCATACAGAGATCCGCACCTGCGCCGCTTTCGGGCGCTCTGGCCGACGCGCCACTAAGCCGAATGCCGCTGGTGGAGCAAGTGCTGGAGATACTCGCGCAGCGCCACGGCATTGTTGTGTTCGGTGTCGTGGGAACTGTAGAGAAGCGTAACCGTGCCTTTATTCACTGCGGCGAGAATGGGGGAGAGATCGTCGCGCTGCTGCTGCAATTCTGCAAAGTATCGCTTGCGGAATTCACTCCAGCGCTCCGGGTCGTGATGAAACCACTTGCGCAACTCTGCGCTTGGCGCAACGTTTTTTAGCCACGCCACGCCGGACAGATCAGACTTCTTGATGCCTCTTGGCCAAAGACGTTCCACCAGAAAGCGGGCACCGTCGGCTTTGTCCCGTGGGTCGTACACGCGCTTGAGCTGAATCGTTCCGGACATATTGCGCCCCCGCTGGTACGATGTCTTCTTTTCGAACTCAGTTTCATCGCGGGCCGAGCAGGACCTATTTTTTCGATAAGTCCATGACCTGAGATCCCGCCATAAGAAACGCACCGACGCCGTAAACATAACTGGACGTGGGCTTGTACGCTTCAGGAGCGGCGCCGACCGGCTGGATGCTGCCGAGACGCCCCGTG
>JAJYBT010000605.1 GCA_021778875.1 Acidobacteriota bacterium
GCTCGCGAAGCTGGTCCTGATCGATGGTGAGAGCCTGGGCGCGGCGCTCGGCCAGCGGCGCATCGCCATCGTAGAGGAAGTTGGCCACGTAGCTGAACAGCAGCGACGAGGCAAAGGGCGAGGGCGTGCGCGTCTCCACCACATGCACGCGAAGCTGGCGCTGCTCAATTGCGCGCAGCGTCTCCAGCAGCGCGGGCATGTCAAACACGTCGCGCAGGCACTCGCGATAGGCCTCCAGCAGAAGCGGGAAAGAGGGATAGCGCGAGGCCACGCTCAGCAAGTCATACGACCGCTTGCGAAGCTGCCACAGCGGCGAACGCTGGTCGGCCCTGCGGCGCGGCAGCAGCAGCGCCCGGCCCGCCGCCTCGCGGAACCGCCCGGCAAACAGCGCGGTGGAGCCAAGCTGGCGCAGCACAAGCTGCATGGCCTCCGCCGACTCCACCAGGAACCAGTCCGAGTCAGGAGGCTCGTCCGTATCCGGAAAGCGCAGCACAAAGCCGTCATCGCCCCACAGGGTCTCCACCTCCGGGCCGCCCGTGGCCCGGATGCGCGCGCTGACCGCCATGGCCCACGGAATATGGATGCGGCTGCCGAACGGGGTAAGGACGCAGACGCGCCAGTCTCCCAGCTCGTCGCGGCAGCGCTCGATCACGATGGTTCGGTCGTCCGGAACAGCGCCGGTGGCCTCAGCCTGATCCGCGAGGAACTGCAGAAGATTCTCCGCCGCATTGGGGTCCAGATCGTGCTCGGCCACCAGGCGGGTGAGCGCGGCGGGCTTGGGCAAAGCGCGCAGCTCGCGGACGAGGGCGCCGATGCGCCGGCCGAACTCCAGCGGGCGGCCGGGCCCGTCGCCCTTCCAGAAGGGCATCTTGCCGGGCTCGCCGGGAGCGGGCACCACCAGAACGCGGTCGTGGGTGATGTCCTCAATGCGCCAGGTGGAGGCGCCGAGGATGAACGTCTCGTTGGGGTGCGACTCAAAGACCATCTCCTCGTCCAGCTCGCCCACGCGGACCGACTTGCCCTCCGTGTGGGCCAGAAAGACGCCGTAGAGGCCACGGTCGGGGATGGTGCCGGCGTTCAGAATGGCGAGCCGGGCGGCTCCGTCCCGTGCGCTGACCACGTTGAGGATGCGGTCCCAGGTAAGCCTCGGGCGCAGCTCGGCAAACTCGTCGGAGGGGTAGCGGCCGCTCAGCAGGTCCAGTACGCCCTCAAATGACGTGCGGGTCAGGCTGCCGAACGGGGCCGCCCGCCGGACCATGTCGTAGAGAAAATCGACAGAGACCTCGGGCTTCAGGTCCGGATCCCCCTCGGTGCTTGCCTGTGCCTCAAACGCAAGGCTCGGGGTACCCGCAGAGCGCGTGCGCTTTGGCTTGGCGGCGCCGGGCTCCATCGACGTGATGGCCACCAGCTGCTGCGCCAGCACGTCGAGCGGGTTGCGCGGGTAGTGCGACGGCTCCACCTGCCCGCGCGCCATCGCCCCGGTGACGGCCGCGCACGCCAGCAGATCGCCGCGGAACTTCGGGAAGATGATGCCCTCGCTCACCTCGTCGATGCGGTGGCCCGAGCGTCCGATGCGCTGCAGGCCGCTGGCCACCGAGGGCGGCGCCTCGATCTGGATCACGAGATCCACGGCGCCCATGTCGATGCCCAGCTCAAGTGTCGAGGTGGCGCAGAGCGCCCTGATCTGGCCGGCCTTCAACTGCTCCTCAATCACGGATCGCTGGGCGGCGGCCAGTGACCCATGATGGGCACGCGCGATGGGCTCCCCGGCAAGGTCGTTCAGAGCCCCGGCCAGGCGCTCGGCAACCTGGCGGCTGTTGACGAACAGGATGGTCGAGTTGCGCTCGCGGATCAGCTCCAGCAGCCGGGGATGGATGGCATTCCAGATGGAGACGCGCCGCGGCACCTGCGAGGCCGGTCCGGAGGGGATCTCCTCCATCGCGTTCAGCCGGGCCATATCTTCAACTGGAACTTCAATTCTCAACCTTAACTGCTTGGCATAGCTTGCATTAACTATCGTGACCGGACGATAGCGAAGCGCAGAAGAGTCGGCTGCATCTGCGGCCCAGGGATCGGCGGCTCGGTACGGAATCTCCCGGAATAGCGTGTCAGCGCCGCCCTTCGGCAAAGAGGTTGCCGACTGATTTTGCACATCGGAAGTGAATTCGAGATTTTTCGGCTTCACTGCTGAATCTTCGCCAGTTGCTTGCCGGTCCACTGGAGATACTGCCGGGATTTCCACACCCCCGAGGAAACGCGCAACCTCTTCCAGCGGACGCTGCGTGGCAGAGAGCCCAATGCGCTGCAGAGGCTTCTTTGTGATTGCCTGCAGGCGCTCCAGCGAGAGGGCAAGGTGGGCTCCGCGCTTGGTGGGAACCAGCGAGTGGATCTCGTCCACGATGACCGTGTCCACCGAGCGCAGGGCGTCGGCGGCCTGCGACGTAAGCAGCAGGTAGAGCGACTCCGGCGTGGTGATAAGGATGTCGGCGGGCTGGCGGCGGAAGCGGGCGCGCTCCCGCTGGGGCGTGTCGCCGGTGCGGACGCTGATGAGCGGGTCGTGGAAGGCCACGCCGCGCCGGCGGGCCATATTGGCGATGCCGGCCAGCGGCGAGCGCAGATTCCGTTCGACGTCCACCGCCAGAGCCTTGAGCGGCGAGACATAGACGATGCGGCAGCCGGGCCGCGCTTTGGCGGGCGGCGGGTCGTGGAGCATCAGCCGGTCCAGGCACCAGAGAAAGGCGGTGAGCGTCTTGCCCGTGCCGGTGGGGGCAAGGATGAGGGCGCTCTCGCCGCGCGCGATGACCGGCCAGCCGAGACGCTGCGGGGCGGTGGGCGCGTCAAAGACGGCGCGGAACCACTCCGCCGTGACGGGATGGAAGCAGGCGAAGGGATCGCTGCTCGTCAGTGCGTCGGGCTGGGGTGCAGACTGGGACATGCTGGCCCTTTGAGGATAGCGCCGCAGGGTAGCGAAGAGGAAGCGAAAAGCCGCCGCGCAAGGTCCGCATGGCAAGGAAGCACCGGCGACCGGCGCACCGGGCTGCGGCTTCCCCATGGATAGAGCCTTGCGCTGGTAGTATTTGGGTGCAATGCGGGAACATCTGGCGACGCTGCTGGACGACTTTCGACGGTTTGGGCACGGGGTCGCCGTGGTTCGCTACCGGGGAATCCGGCGGCGGGCAACCACCTATGCGGAGCTGGCCCGGCTGGCGGGGCGCTTTGCGGCGCTGCTGCGGGCGCGGGATATCGGCCCCGGCGACCGCGTGGTGCTATGGGCCGAGAACAGCGCCGAGTGGGTGGCGGGCGTGGTTG
>JAJYBT010000606.1 GCA_021778875.1 Acidobacteriota bacterium
GCGAGTACGAGGGCAATCTTGTTCGCCTCAGCGTGAGCGGCCCGGCGTCGCTGCTGGGACGGCTGCGGCAGTACCGCGTGCGCGGCAACTGAAGACCCAGATATACATTGCAGCAGGAGGCATCTTGAATCCGGTCAACCACGACGACGGCCACTCGATCACGACGCTCTCAAGCCGCGAGGTGTATCGCAACCGCTGGATGCGCTTGCGCGAGGACGAAATTCTGCGCTCGAACGGGCAGAAGGGCATCTATGGCGTCGTTGAAAAAGACGAGGCGGCCATCATTCTTCCGATTCACGAGGGCCATGTCTGGCTGGTGGAGCAGTTTCGCTACACGATCCAGGAGCGCGCGCTGGAGCTGCCGCAGGGCGGCTGGGAGATGGACGTCGAGAATCCCGAAGAACTGGCGCGCGGCGAGTTGAAGGAAGAAACGGGCCTGCACGCCGCCGAGATGACGCATCTGGGCACGCTTTGGATTGCCTACGGCTTCACGCGGCAGAAGCAGCATGTGTTTCTGGCGACGGGATTGACGCAGACGGAGAGCGATCCCGATGACGAGGAGCATGATCTGGTTGTGCGGCGCGTGCCCGTGGAGGAATTTGAGCAGAGGATGCTCGACGGGACGATTCGCGACGCCAGCACGCTTGCCGCCTGGGGACTGTATCAGATGTGGAAGGCGCGGCAGTAGTGCGCGACCGAGCAAATCCTCGGCTTCACTCCTCTCGGACGAGCAACTTCTGCGATGGCGCGGCTCTGATCGCCAGTGGCTTGCCATCCACGGTTCGCACTGCTACGGAGTAGAGATCTGTACTTGTCTGGTACGGGACCCTGGCCAGCGAGTTGTGCAGGATCAGAGTGATCGGGCTGGCCGAAGTGGATTGCGCATCTGGCAGCACAAGCTGGATGTCGTATTCGTAGCTGCCATCCTTGAGCATGTCTTTTATTGCAGAACCCAGCCTGACTTCGTGAGATATGCCGCCCTCGAAGAAACGCACTCTCTTATATAGAAATCCCCCTCCTGCGGGGGAGGTCCCACCCGAAGCGCCCCAGGATTCGTCATAGTAAACCTGCCTCCGTACACCTCCATCGACCAAATAAATCGCCCCGAAAGTCTTCGCCAGGAGGCTCGCCCATGTGGGCGGATGCTTGTCGTGCGCTTTGGCAACATCCACCACGAGCAACCGCCGCCCCGCGAACGTCTTCAGTGTCTCCAACGCCTGTGCCAGTGCAGTATCCGCCTGCTTGCCGGGAATCTGCGCTCTGGATGCAGCTGCCAGTTCGCCAGCGAGTGTAGCGCCGGTCGAGTATGGCGTGAGGCTTCCATCGGAGCGGGTCACGCTGATTAACCAGCCTTTGGCAAGCGCACGCTTCAGCTTCTTCAAAATGTATGCATCGCTTGGGCGCGGTCTGCCGCGAGGAAACACAACCAGCAGATGCGTCGGAAATGCCGAAGCATTTTTCCGCTTGATCTTATCCGCCGTTGTCACGCGGACCGGATAGCTTCGGCCATTGGAGGAAACAACAATGTTGGATTGGGAAAGCTGCCCGGCGCAGTTCTCAATGCTTTCAATTCGACAGCCCGGCAGAGTGTTCAACTCGATGTGGTAGGTCTGCAGCCCGGCGGGCCTAGACGGGACCGAATCAGAAGAAAGCGGCCGTGGAAATGCCGCCCCTTGCAGGCCGCGCGGAAATGAAAAGAGCATCACAACAACGCCAAGCGAGCAAACTGCAAGGCGCAGCTTCATGCGCATGTTCCCCCTTGCCCTTCTGACACTGGTAGGCGGCAGGAAGTTGCACGGGAGGTTGCGATCTTATCCCGCGGGTGGCCCTGGTCCCGGTGCCCTTTCCAGAGCACGATGAGGGTTCCCCCTGTACCTCGCATTTGGGGGCCGGGGAGGCCCGCGGATCCCAATTGGCAGGATGAAGCTCGCAGCCTAGCAGGATCACTCCCCACAAACGCCGTTCAGTCAAGCGAGAAGCACTGCCGAATTGCGCGAGTTCTTCGCGCATCACCGGGTGGACGCAGGATGCGCTGTAATTGGCGGCAGGGGCTGAAGGCCGCGTCAATCTCAGGCGGCATTTTCGGCACGGCTGAAGCCGTGCCCTGTTACAAGACCTTGCCAGCGGCGAGTTTTCCGCGTCCTGTGAAGTCGCGCCCCTTCGCGTGGCGAGGTTGCGCGGGTTGGGTTTCGTGGAGTCCCAGGTCTCAAAGGCGAGGCTTGGGGCGCATGGTGGGCGGCGTCAAGGATGGGGGCTGCCGTTTGCGCGGAGGAGGTCTTCGACGTCTTCCATCTTGTCGGTGATGAGATTGAGTTTTTGCGAGAGCGCCTGGATGCCGGCTTCGGCGCGGCGGTTGACATCAAAGTCGAGCTCGCTGCGAAGGCGGTCTTTGGTGTCCTGGCGGTTCTGGCTCATCATGATGACCGGCGCCTGAATGGAAGCGAGCATGGAGAGAAACAGGTTGAGCAGGATGAAAGGGTAGGGGTCCCATGCGCGGCCTTTGAGGATGATGTTGACGCTTGCATAAGAGATGAGCACGACCGAGAAGAGGATGATGAAGTTCCAGGAGCCGCCGAAGCGGGCGACGGCGTCGGCAAGGCGCTCACCGAAGGTTGCCTCTTCTTCAATGATTTCATTTGGGCTGCGGTGGGCGCGCAGTTGGATGAGCCTCTGCGAAGCGTGGAACTGGCGGCCGAGGACGGAGAGCATGTTGAGGCCGGCCATGGGCTTGCGCTGCAAGAGGGTGGCGATGTCGTCGCGGTCCAGCTCAACGCAGATGGTTTCTTCCATGGCCATGGCGTTGGTCTGATGGGGGGTTTGGTCAAGCATGGAGGCGAATCCGAAGAAGCCGCCGTGCTCGGGCTCGTCGATCAGGACCTCCTGCTGGTCCTCGTCGACGGTGGTCACGCGGACGCTGCCGGACATGAGGATGTAGGCCTGCTGCGACGGGTCGCCGATTTTGAAGATGCGCTGACGGGGCGCGAACTGCTTGAGGTCAACCTGCGCGGCGAGAACGGCAAGTTCGTCGTCGTCGAGCAGCTCGAAAAGGGGGACGTGTTTCAACTCATCGGGGTCGCAGGGCATGGGTGACCTCACTTTGGAGACAATGATTGCCTGAGTGTATCGCTTTGGGGGGGAGCAGCTGCTAGCCGCTAGCTCTTAGCTTCTAGCTGCCGGCTTTTGGTGCGGGTGGCTGGAGTGGGTTCGTGGATTCCCACCCATGTCGCCCGCCTGCGGCGGACGCCATGGATGGGGCACCCGGCACCCGGCTTCACCATCTCCGGTCCGCAACAGCGAGGGACCGGGGG
>JAJYBT010000607.1 GCA_021778875.1 Acidobacteriota bacterium
GCGTGGGATCCTGACTGGCGCCCGCGCCCGCGCATCCTGGTGCACTCCGCCGACCGCGAGGGCTGCGGCGAATACCGCATCATCGCCCCGATGCGTGCGCTCAACCGCGCCGGCCGCACCCAGGGCTGGGAAACCATGCGCATCTTCGACCCCGCGGAAATGGAGCGCGTGAAGCCGGATAGTCTGGTGGTACAGCGTCAGATGGAATGGCCCCAGATCGAAGCGCTGGAACGCCATAAAAAATACAGCCATGCCTTCCGCGTGTTCGAGATCGACGACCTCATCACCAACCTGCCGCTCAAGAGTTCGCACCGTTCAGGCATCCACAAAGATATCTACAAGCGTTTCCGCAAGGCCGCCGGGCTCTGCCAGCGCCTGGTGGTGGCCACTCAGCCGCTGGCACAGGCTTACCGCGACCTGAGCGACGAAGTCATCGTGGTGCCCAATTATCTTGAGGCTCACCGTTGGGGTGGCCTGAACCCACAGCGCCGCGGCAGCGCGAAGCCCCGCGTGGGCTGGGCGGGCGGCATCGGCCACCAGGGCGATCTGGAAATGATCGCCGATGTGGTGCGCGACCTGTCAGAGGAGGTGGACTGGGTGTTTTTCGGCATGTGCCCGGACGCCCTGCGGCCCTATGTCAAGGAGTTTTATCCCGGCATGCCGCTCGACCACTACGCCCCCAAACTGGCCAGCCTTGATCTCGACCTGGCGATAGCACCGCTGGAGGACAATCCCTTCAACGAGGCCAAGAGCCATCTGCGCATTTTGGAATGCGGCATCCTCGGCTACCCGGTGGTGTGTTCCGACCTGGTTCCCTACCAGGGCGATTTTCCGGTCTGGCGGGTCCCCAACAAATATGCCGCCTGGATCAAGGCCATCCGCGAAGCCGTCAGCGATCGCGCGGCCTTGGCGGCACGTGGCGATGAACTGCGCGCCCACATCCGCCAGTACTGGATGTTGGAAGACCACCTGGATGTCTGGCTCAAGGCCTGGCTGCCCTGAGCCGTAATAAGAACTGGCGGCTCCCGCGTGCTTGGCGGGGACCCGGTTTTTTTGGCATCCAAGGCTTACCGCATGCAACCCACCCCACCCGGAAATCCATCCCAGAATCCCGGCGGACCGGACAATGGTGCCGGCCAATCGGTCTTTATCGCCCGCCAGCCCATACTGGATCGCAAGCAGGATATATTCGGCTACGAATTGCTGGCGCGCGCCGACGCGACCAGCCAGTCGGCCCCCAGCACCCACACGGTCGAATCCGACACCTCATTTTTGTTCAACGCGCTGTCCAATTTCGCCACCGAACAGCTTTTTGGCGACAAACTGGCATTCATCAACTGCATATTTGAGGATCTCAGCGGGGAACATCTGGAAATCGTGTTCCCCGAGCGCATTGTTCTGGAGATTCCGCGTGTGCCAGGAGATGATCCCGCCGTCGTCGCTGATATCGCCGCCAAGCTGGAAAGCCTGCGCGTGCGCGGGTTCCAGATCGCCGGGGGGGTGTTCGCCGCCGCTGGCCCCTATGCGCCCTGGCTGCCGCATCTGAGCTTCATCAAATTCGACGTGCAGGCTGGTAACCCTGCCCTGGCGCAGTTTCTTGCCAAGAAGGCACAGTCTCAGAGGCAGTTTCGACTCGTGGCCGAAAAAGTCGAGACCTTGGAGCAGTTCAAATTTCATCTTGACCTGGGTTACGACTACTTCCAGGGTTATTACTTCGCCAAACCCCAGACCGTCACTGCCAAGGTCGTCAACCCCGCCTTCTCCAATGTCCTGCAGCTGATCAACCTGGTCAGCAAGGAAGCCGAACTGCGCGAGATCGATGAGGTCATCAAACGCGATCCGGCGCTGTCCTTCAAGCTGCTGCGCTACATCAATTCGTCCGGCTTCGGACTGATGTCGGAAGTTACGTCCTTCCGTCACGCCGTTACGTTGCTGGGCTACCGCAAGCTGTTCCGCTGGCTGACGCTGCTGCTCGCCACCATAGACAAATCGGGCACGCCGCCGGCGGTCATACGCACCGCCGTCACGCGCGGACGCATGATGGAACTCCTCGCAGGCAATCTCATGTCGCAGGACGAATGCGACAACGCCTTCATTACCGGGGTGTTTTCCCTGCTGGACACCATGCTTGGGGTATCCATGCACACGGCGCTCGCCAGCATCACGCTGCCGGAGGCTGTAGGCGACGCCCTGTTGCATCACCAGGGCACTTATGGGCCTTTTCTTAAGATCGTCGAAGCCACGGAAAAAGGCGCGTTTGCCGACATCGAACTGGAGGCGATGCTGCTCAACCTCAACTCGGCCAAGGTTACTTCGGCGCACCTGGAAGCACTGGCCTGGACGGAAAGCCTGGGAATCTGAATCTCACACCCTGAGCATGCATGCTGCCGGCCCTCCATGGGCCGGCGCTGCAATCTCATCCTCGAAACGGCGCCACTCGTGTGGCCCTCCCACCTACGCGGCGCTCTGCAGCGCCTGCAAGCGCTCCACGATGGCCGGCAGCGTGTCCGCGGCGCCGCCGATGCTGTGCTGATAGGACTCCACCACCGCCAGCGTGCCGCCCGCGTCCTGTAGTTGGACTTGGGAGATCTCGCGAACTTTCTGCAGGGTACCGCTGGTGGTTCCGAGAAATTCGCAGGCCTCGCCGACCAGATTGTCGACTCGGCCGATGTGTTCCACCGCGCGCTGCATCTCCTCGCCGACTTGCTGGGATCCGCCGCGTATGCTGTGCGTCAGATTCTCGATTTCCTGGGTGATGGAGGCGGTGCGGCGCGCCAGGTTGCGCACCTCATCGGCAACCACGGCAAAGCCGCGCCCGTGCTCACCCGCGCGTGCCGCTTCGATGGCGGCGTTGAGCGCTAGCAGATTGGTCTGCTGGGCAATTTCGCGGATGCCGGCGGTCAGGCGCTCGACCGAACGCACCGAGTCGACGAATCCAACCAGCTTTTCCTCCGTGCCCTGCACAAAACCCATCACCTCCGAGACCTCGCCGAGCACGGTGGACATGGCCTCGTTGCCGGCATTGATCGACGACTCGGTCTCGTCGAGATTTTCCTCCAGCACACCCAGTTGCGTCTGGATGTGCTGCAGCCGGGAAATGGCGTCCTCTACGCTGGCAGAGCTCTGGGACACACCGGTGGCCACATCCCCCAATTTCCCGCTGACCTCGGCCAGAGCCTGCATATCCAGCCCGGCGTCATGAGCTTCCTGCTCATGTTGCGCGAGGAGGGCGGCGCGTGCGGACATCAACTTCTCGGCCCACCCGGCATCGACTTCGCGCAGGGCCGCATCATCGCCGTCCAGCATC
>JAJYBT010000608.1 GCA_021778875.1 Acidobacteriota bacterium
CGTTACGCTTCCGCCCGGCTATCACCTTGAGTGGGCCGGCGAATACGCAAGCCAGAAGCGCGCCAACAAGCGCATGGCTCTCGTTATCCCCATCACTGTGCTCGCCATTTTCCTAATCCTCTACACCATGTTTCGCTCGTTCAAGTGGTCCATGCTCATTCTGATCTCTGTCATCATGGCTTCCATCGGAGGCCCGCTCGCGCTGTTCCTCACGCACACCAACTTCTCTGTGTCGTCTGCGGTGGGCTTCCTCGCGCTCTTCGGTGTCTCGGTGGAAACCGGAGTCATCATGATTGAATTCATCAATCAGCTGCGCTCGCGGCGCAAAGGCATGGAGGAATCAACCCGGGAGCACATCATTGAGGCCGCCGTCGAAGGCGCCGTTCTGCGCCTGCGGCCCGTGATGATGACCATGCTGGTGGCAACGCTGGGACTGTTGCCCGCAGCGCTCTCGCATGCCATCGGCTCTGACTCGCAGCGGCCTTTCGCCATCGTGATTGTCGGCGGTCTGCTGGCCAATCTGGTCATCGGCGTCTTCCTTATGCCCACGCTCTATGTCTGGATGGCCCGTGAAAACGACGTACTGCCGGCAGCCGAAGCCAGCGAAGAGTTTTGATCAAACAGAGTGAAGGTAGACCGTCGCCGCAGTCTCATCGCGGTGAAGATGGAACGCTCATAGTCTGCGTATGCCTCGCACCCGCTGCGCCTATTCCTCGCGCAACACTTCCAGTGGCCGCAGCCCAAGGATGCGATGGCTCGCGATCCATCCGGTTGCCGTGGCTAGCACCGCAGTGCCTGCAAGCGCAAACAGCGTTGCTTTCCAGTCAAAATGAAAGTCGACTTTAAGCCTGTGAAGCAAAACGCGCGTGAGTATGTTTGCAAACACCACGCCGACCAGGCCGGCCAGCACGCCCAGCATGCTGAACTCTACGCTGAACGTGCGCACAATCCGCATCCGTGTGGCGCCCAGCGTCTTTAATACGACTGCTTCGCGCATGCGCCGGAAGCGTGCGCTCGCAATGCTTGACGCCAGAATCATCAGCCCCGCAAAGATTGAGAAGCCCGCCAGAAACCGCACCACAAACGTAATCTGATTGACCACGCTCTCAATCCGGTCCAGCACATCGGCAATGTTGATTACGGAAATTGTCGGATACGCGGCAAACAACGCCCGCTCCATTGCCGCCACCTGGCGGGTGTCGATGTGCGCGCCGCCATACCAGGTCGCCAGCTCGTCCTTGAGCTGACCCGAGGGCAACACGAAAGCCACGCGCGCGCCAAGGTGCTCTCCGTCGGCACGAAACACTGCCGCCACTTTGAGCATTCGCACGCGTCCGCCCACTTCCAGTTCAACAGCAGAGCCCACGCCCAGATTCAATCGCTTGGCCACCCCTTCGCTGATGGCCAACTCTGCGGCGTTCGCATCTGTCCACCACTTGCCCTGCGTCAGCTTGTCGCCTGCCGGCTGCGCATCCGCCCAGCTCAACTCGGCATTCTCCAGCATTCGCCGCGGAAAATGCTGCTCCTTGATCTGCGCGAGCGGTTGGCCATTCAGTGAAACAAACCGCCCCCTCACCACAGGCATCAGTTCCAACTGCTGCGTCACGCCCGCCTGATGCTGAAAGAAATCCTTCACGCCCGCAACCTCGCTGGTCGCAACGTCGATCAGAAAAACATTCGGCAGCTTGGGCGAGGCCGACTCGCGCAAGTCGCGCAGCAGCGAGCCCTGCATCAGATAGACCGCCAGAATCAGCATCACGCCTGTGCCCAGCGCGGCAAGCACCGCCGCAGACTGATTCCCCGGCCGGTAGAGATTGGCAAGCCCGTGCCGCAGCGACGACGGCAGTCGCAGCCGCACGCGGTTCAGCACCAGGCGCAAGGTCCGCAGCGTCACCGCGGCCAGCGCCAGCAGAACCACAAGCGCGCAGGCAAACAACAGCGCAAACCATCGGCCCACAGTCGCCGAATCGGAAAGCGCCCACGCAATTCCGCCCAGCGCCACCACAACGAGAACAGAGATTCCGAGCTGCAGCCGCCGTCCCCACCAGCGCGCAAACCAGCCGCCAAGGCTATCAGGCCCTGCTTCTACCAGCCGCCGCAACACCAGCACCGGCCTGATGCCGCGCACGTCCAGCAGTGGCGGAAGGCAGAAGAGCAGCGTCGTCAGCAGTCCCGTTCCCAGCCCGGCAAGAACCGAGCGCCACGGGAACTCCATCTGCGTGTGCACCGGCAGCAGCTTGCCAAACACCGCGGGCAGCGCGGCCATCACGCCCACGCCCGCCGCCACGCCCAGCAAGCCTCCGGCCAGGCCCAGCCCCAGCGTCTGCAACAGAAAAATGCGCAGCAGGTCCGACGAATCCGCGCCCAGCGCCTTCAGAATCGCCAGCATATCCATGCGCTGTTCCAGATGCGCGTGCATGGCCATCGCCACGCCAATCGCACCCAGCACCATGGACACAAGACAGATGAGGCTCAGAATTGCGGTCGCATGATCCAGCCCGTCGTTCAGCGCGGGATTGCCTTCCTTGTAATCCATTACCTGCGCGTCGGGCAGAGCCTGCTCCACCTGTTTGCGCACGGCGATAGAGTCGACCTGCGCCGGCAGTTCCATCAGCAGACGGTTGCTGGCGCGGCTACCCGGAGCCAGCAGTCCTGTCCGCTCCAGCGCCACGCGCGAAATCATCACACGCGGACCAAGCGATGCACCCGCAGTCATGCGGTCGGGCTCCTGCTTCAGCACGGCTGTAATCCTGAAGTCTCTGCCGCCCAGCCGCAGCGTGTCGCCCACGCGCGCATGCATGCGAATCAGAAACTCATCGGCTACCGCGGCTGAGTCGCCCTGCAACGCCTGCTGCAAGCCAATTGCCGGGTCCAGTTCAGCTTCGCCGTAGTAGGGATACTCCGCGGGGTCTACAGCTTTGAGCGACACCAGCAGCGGCGCGGGGTCCGCAGACACAGACGCCATGGAGACAGTCTCCGTCACCCACGTCTCGCGAACGCCACCAATCGCATGCTCAATCTCTGCAAGCTTCTTCCTTTCCTCTTCTGTCGGCTCGCGAAAGATGCGCGCGCTCAGGTCGCCGGCCATCAGCGAACGTGCCTCAATGGAGAGCGTCCGCCTGAAGCTTCCGCTGAAACCGCGCACGCCCACCAGCGCGGCCACGCCCACCGCCACCGAGAGCACCACAAAGGCGAACTTGCCCGGCGCGGACTTCAGGTCGCGCCATCCAATGGTCGCGGCTCGGCTCCAGCTCAATGCGCGCTTAGCCATTGGCGTCCGTCTTCAGACCAGGCCTGCCTGCCA
>JAJYBT010000609.1 GCA_021778875.1 Acidobacteriota bacterium
GAGATAGATTATTGCGCCCGCGCCCGGCTGGCCCAACGCGGATACGACGTCGACGGCCAGCCGGTACGGCAGCACGCTGACCGGGGGGCGCGGTCATGAGCGCTCAGAAGGTCAAGGGATCACTGATCCTCGCTTTTGCGGGCATCCCCCAACGCAATCCGCTGAGTCCGAATGGTCGAGTGTTCCGGCGGCTCGCAGGCGATGTCCCGGCATTCTCTCTGAACGAGGACGGCACCCTTGAGGAGATGACTTACGAGGAAGCGTTCACGATCCGGTTCATGCGCTGGCTTCCCGAACCAATGCAACGAGATTTCAGGGGCATTTTCGAAAACTTCGACGATATGCCTGCCAGGATGAAGGACTTCATGCCGAAGCTGCGCGCGCACAAGGCAGTGTGTCCGCCACCGTGGGATCAGGAAACCGCGTGACCCACCACCGCCGCGCCAGCCTGCCCCGCTGGCGCGGTTCTTTTCGTGGGCGAGGGTGAGTGATGAGCACAAAAACGCCACGCAAGCCGCAACGCATAATCGCGAATGGCAGCGTAGCTCTGTCATGGCAGCAAGAAGATTACTTGGCTCTCACACTTGGCCTCAGTCGCACCGACGCAACCCCAGTTCTACGCCGACTGGTCGAGTTCCTTTCAACCCTGCAAACCAATATGAGAGAGGCGCCACTGGCTCCGCTACGGGCGCACATATTGGCCAGCCATAAGCCCGTGTTGGAGCAAGCCCAGAAACTCTCTCTGATGTTGCAGGAACTGACCGAGGCTGAGCGAAAGATGATGCCCTGCGCGGATCGTTTCGCCCCCGAACTGATCGAGTTCCGCAACCATCTCGCCATTGGGATCTTGCAGATGGAAGGCGCGGGATCTGAGGGCGGCGGCGGCAAGCGGAGGGCTATCAAGAGAACGCGAGAGTTCGCCGAGCACGGTGTGGGGGTGTTTTGGGACTTGAACGCGATCAGGTCAGATGGACGGCTGCAAACAGCGGGATTGACTGGACAACCCAACCTCCCCGATAGGAAGGCCTTTGTCGATTACTGCATGGGCTTGATCGGGTACACGTAGCGCAATCCCGAATGCGGGCAAAAAACCACCCGCATTCCCACATGACGCCGAGTGCCCCGGGAGGGAGACTCTTTAACCATGAAGGCCGGCCCCCGAACAGCGTTTACGAGACGCTGCCGAGGGCCGGGTACAACCACCGCGCAATGCACGGTTCCCTTGGCAGGGGCTCCGAGTTTAGCGCTCAACTTGGAGTGAGTCATGACGGACTTTGATCCGCTCGTGCCGCCGGCTGCCGCCGCGCGCATGCTCGGCACCCACCGCGTCACCATTCACCGCTGGGTAAAGCAGGGCATCCTGCCGCCGCCGATCCGCATCACGTCGCACAAGATTGGCTGGCGCCAGTCCACGATCGAGAACCTGCTGAAGAGCCGCGAGCAAGGCGGCCAGGGATGAACGCGCGCCTCGCTGATTCGACGATGAGCCCGATGCAGCGCCTGCTGCTGGCGCAGGAGCAGGCTACGGGGCACCGGGAGCGCCGCTCTGGCAACGCCATCCGCATCACCTGCGCGGCCTGCGGCACGAATACGTACAAGGTCGCGGTCACCGAGGCATCGAACGGGTCCGTCCTGTTGCATGCGTTCTGCGGTCACACCCCGCATGAAGTGCTCGGCGCGCTGGGGCTGCAGATGTCCGACCTGTTTACCCGTCGCGACCTTCGCACGCTCAGTCCGGCAGAGCGCCACCAGCTTCGCCAGGCGTCGATGGCGAGCCGCACGCAGGCCGCAGTGACGGTGCTGGGGCATGAGGCCCACGTCATGTTGGAGGCTGCCAACAAGCTCGGCGATGGCTACCCACTCACCGAAGATGAGCAGACCCGGATGCGCGTGGCTGCGCTGAAGGTCTGGGACTGCATCGAGGTATTCAGCAATGCACGCTGAGACCTACAGCAGCAGCATCGACGACCGGGCCGAACGCGAGGCCGACCGTTGGTGCGCTGGTGCAAATAGAGCAAATGCACCAATGCACCAAGATGATGAAGCTATCTTGCCCCCCGTCATTGTGGACGCGGCGGCACTGCTGGCACGTACGTTCAAACCGCGGGTGCAGCTGCTGAGCCCGTGGCTGACCACGCAGTCACTGACCATGATCTACGCACGGCGCGGCGTCGGGAAGACGCACATGGCGCTGGGCGTGGCCTACGCGCTGGCATCCGGCGGCGAGTTCATCGGCTGGAAGGCTCCCCAGCCGGTGCGGGTGCTTTACCTGGACGGCGAGATGCCCGGCGCCGACCTGAAGGAGCGGCTGGCGCGGATCATCACGAACAGCGCGCTGGAGGCGCCTGCCGGGTATCTCCAGATCATGACGCCGGACGTGCAGCCGCTCGGCATGCTGCCCAACCTGTACGACCGGGAAGGTCAGCGCGCCATCGACGCGGTCATCGGCGAGGCGCAGGTGATCATCGTCGACAACCTTTCCTGCCTCGTACGTGGCGGCAAGGAAAACGAAGGCGAGAGCTGGCAGCCGGTGGCGGAATGGGCTCTGCGCATGCGGTCTGCCGGTCGCTCGGTGATCTTCATCCACCACGCCGGCAAGGGCGGCCAGCAGCGCGGCACCAGTAAGCGCGAGGATCTGCTGGATACCGTCATCGCCCTGCGCCGGCCGAGCGACTACACACCCGACCAAGGCGCCCGCTTCGAGGCGCACTTCGAGAAGGCCCGCGCGCTGTATGGCGAGGACGTCGACCCGATCGACGCACGTCTGCAGGCCATGCCAGACGGCAAGCAGGCCTGGACGATCCAGCGCGTCGCCGACAGCACCGACGAGCAGATCGTCGAGATGGCGAACATGGGCATGACAACCCGCGAGATCGGAACGGAGCTTGGCGTAAACCACTCCACGATCGTCAGAGCGATTGCCAGGCTCAAGGAGGCCGGCCGATACACGCCGAAGCCGAAAGCGCCACGCAAACCGCGCGAGCCTGCCCAGCACTGGAGCGACGGCCATGACTGACAAGACCCACTGGTGCACCGGTGCGTTGCCCGGTGATGCACCAACGCACCAAGAGCACGAAAACAGCCTGAAAGCATTGGCAGCCAACGCTTTGCGCGAATCAGGGAGCGCACCAACCCCGATAGGCGGAGCAGCCCCTGGCTGGTGCGCTGGTGCAGTTGGTGCGTCTGGTGCAGGCGGTGCGCAGTTCGGAATCAAGGCGCAGCTGAAGTCCGTCGCCAAGCACATGGGCCTGCCTGCTGCACTGGTCGATTCGCTGACCGCCGATGACCTGACCGCTACGGCCG
>JAJYBT010000610.1 GCA_021778875.1 Acidobacteriota bacterium
CATCCGCGAGCCCAGCTCCTGGGCCATCGTAATCATGGGACCAAGGCCCAGAATCGCGATGTCAGAGCCGTCGGTCAGAACCTCGGCTTTGCCAACGGGCAGCAGTTGCGGCTCCGGTTTGCAGGCCACTCCGGCAACAGCACCGCGCGGATAGCGAATGGCGCTCGGGCCGGGAAGCTGCAAGGCAGTCTTCATCATGTCGGCCAGCTCATCCTCATCCTTGGGCGCCATCAGCACAATGTCCGGCACGCCGTGCAGGTAGGTGATATCAAACAGTCCGTGATGCGTCGGCCCGTCGTCTCCTGAGAGACCGGCGCGATCCATGCAGAAGACCACCGGCAGATTCTGCAGGCAGACGTCGTGCACAATGGGGTCAAAGGCGCGCTGCAGAAAAGTGGAGTAGATGGCGCAGACTGGCCGGAAACCGCGCGTCGCCATGCCCGCCGCAAAGATCACCGCGTGCTCTTCGGCAATGCCCACGTCAAAGTAGCGGCGCGGATGGTGCGGCCGGAAAAGATCAAGGCCCGTGCCGTTGGGCATGGCCGCCGTGATGGCTACAACGCGCTCATCCTGGTGCGCCAGTTTTACCAGCGTATTGGCAAAGACCTCAGAGTAGGTAAGCTGGCCGGCCGGTTTGGTCTTGCCGGTCTCAGGATCATACGGCCCCAGGCCGTGGAACTTTTTCTGCCCGTCGAGCGCGGGCTGATAGCCGCGCCCCTTCTGCGTAAGCACGTGGAGCAGCACGGGGCGATCTTCCGCCTTCAGAAACTTGAGCGTCTCCATCAGCAGCGGCAGGTTATGGCCGTCGATAGGGCCGAAGTACTGCAGCCCGAACTCCTCAAACAGGATGGAGGGCCACAGCATGCTTTTGGCGGCTTCCTCTGCGCGGCGCACCACGTTGATGGCCGTCTTGCCGCCAAAGCGCTCCACAAGCCGAGCCGCGGACTCATGGAAGTTGCGGTAGTGCTCATTGGTGACGATGCGGTGGAAGTAGCGGGCGATGGCGCCCACGTTGCGGTCAATGGACCACTCATTGTCATTGAGCACAACAATCAGGCGCTTGGTCTGCTCGGCAATGTTGTTGAGAGCCTCAAACGAGATGCCATTCGTAAAAGCGGCATCACCGGCCACGGCAATCACATGCTCGTTGCCGCCCGCCAGGTCCCGCGCCACAGCCATGCCGAGCGCTGCAGAGAGCGCCGTACCCGCGTGGCCTGCGCCGTAGCAGTCATGCTCGCTCTCGGTTCGCAGCATAAAGCCGTTCAGGCCGCCCGGCTGGCGAATCGTCTCAAAGCGGTCGCGACGTCCGGTAAGAATCTTGTGGATGTAGGCCTGATGGCTGACGTCAAAGAGAATCTTGTCCTGCGGAGTATCAAAGACCGCATGCAGGGCCAGGGTAAGCTCCACCACACCGAGATTCGGCCCAAGATGCCCGCCCGTGCGGGAGAGCGTCTGGATGAGGAATGCGCGAATCTCCTCCGCCAGTTCCGCCATTTGCGCAAAGTTCAGGCGTTTTACATCGGCGGGCGATTGAATGGATTCCAGCAAAGTTCCCATTTGCGTCCTTCCCCCGGGAAATGCCGGGTATCCAACAACAAACCCAGCGATCCGGTGGAGCTCCGAGACCATGCCGACCGGTGCGGACAGCAGCTCTCCTGCGAAGCACCGAGGCTGCCTGTCAAAAACCGGACCACGTGAGCGTACCAGACAAGTATAGCAATCTGCCAGATTACAGAAACCGCTCTGTTTTGACGCTACGGAAGCACCAAAGTTGCGCTTTTGACGGTCGCGGCGCGCCCGGAATTTGCCGGCGGACGGCCTTGTTAGGATTGCCAGTAAGGACGCCGGAGGACAATCGCGTGCCGAATATCTGCAAATCGACTCTCCTGGGCGTGATCCTGGGGATTGCCCTCGGCTTTGCCGGAGCCGTTGCCCCGGCATATGGGCAGATGCTGGAGCCGGGCTCGCAGGCGGACACACCCAACCCGCTCGCGGATACCTCGGTCAATCCCGGCAAGGTGTTCCTCTTCCAACTGGAGGCGCGGTTTGCCGCCGATGTCGCCCGGCGGGGCGGCGCGGCATTTGCCGACTGGTTTGCCGAGGACGGCGTGATGCTGATGAATGGCCGCGCGCCGGTAACCGGGCGGGAGGCAATCGCGAAATCGGCGAAGTGGACAGCCAGCGAGTATCAACTGACATGGACGCCGACCGATGCCGTGATGAGCACCTCCGGCGACATGGGATACACCTGGGGACACTACGAAGGGCACAGCAAGGATGCCGAGGGGAATCCGGTGGAGACCAGCGGCCGCTACATCACCGTATGGCGAAAGCAGCCAGACGGATCGTGGAAGGTGGCGCTGGACGCCGGAGCCAATGAGCCGGCAGCGGCGGGCGACTGCTGCAAGCTGCCTCCAGCCTGAGAGTGCGGGCTCGATTCCCTTCCCGGAGTTCGCGGGTCAAAATGAACTATGTACCTGCGGTGGATGCTTGTGATGAAGGACTGCACACGCGGCTGCAAAGGATGCCGGACCAGTTGGCGATGGGCTGCGCTGATGCTCGGCGCGGTCGCGTGCCTCCTGGCAGCCGCAGCAGCGCAGGCAGCAGATCCACCGCGGGTTACGGTAAGCGGAGTTGTGCGCCGGGCCGACAGTGGCGAGCCGCTGGCCCGTGTGCTGGTGCGGCTGGACGGCGACGCCTCCACGGGCGCTCTGACCGACGAGAACGGCCGGTTCGAAATCCCCGGCGTAGCGGCGGGGCCACAGCTGTTTGAGGTGATGAAACCGGGCTTTCTGGATACGGCCTTTGCCGCAGCGGCAGCCGGAGGTCCAGACGCACGCTCCAGCGGCGCGCACAACGTGATTGTGGCCCCCGGCATGGCGGATCTCACGTTTACCCTGGCTCGTGCCAATTCAATTCGCGGGCAGGTCCAGCTCTCCACGGGCGACCGGGCAGACGGCATTCCAATCCATCTGTTGAAGCGCACCATTGAGAACGGCCGGGCAGAATGGCAGATAGCCGCCAGCACCCGGACCAACAGCGAAGGGCGATATCGCTTTGGCGGGCTGAGCAACGGCAGCTATGCTGTCTACTCTGACTCCGTCATGGACAGCGATCCAGCAACGGACCTGGTGGAACCGGGCAGTGCGCGCAACGTGGCGCGTAGCGGCTATCCCGGCCAGTTCTACCCCAGCGCGACGGACCTGTCCTCAGCGGCCCGGATCCAGTTGCAGGGCGGCGACGATGCAGAGGCTAATCTGTCGCTCGCGCTGGAGCCTTTCTACACCGTCACAGCCAGCGTGC
>JAJYBT010000611.1 GCA_021778875.1 Acidobacteriota bacterium
GATGATTCGGCAGAGACGAAGGCGATTGCGCGGTGGGAATTGATGAAGCTGCGGGAGCAGCTGAAGGCGAGTGCGGGCAGTGATGTGGAGGACCGGGCGCTGCATGCGATGGAGGCGGCGCGGATCGATGCGTTCTTCCGTGACCCGGCGAAGTTTGTTGCGGCGAAGCCGGTGGCGGCTCCGCCGGGAATGCCGATAGGAGATTGAGTAGCGGCGGAGCGGGCGGAAATCCGGAGGAGTAGTTGCTGCCGAAGCGTGACGGGCGTCACTTTGGCGGGTAAGAAGTGTGGAAAGAATGGATGCAGGACTTGATGAGCCACGGCCGGGGGCGGCATGGCAACTGCATTCAAGAACGGCGCTAGTGAGGCGGAGGTAGTCTTTTACGCCCACTCTGTCTCGAAGACCTACCAGGCCGGCGATGTGACGGTGGTTGCGCTGAAGTCGGTCGAACTCGACTTGAGGGCCGGGGAATTTCTTGTGATTCTTGGCCCGTCGGGGAGCGGCAAGTCGACGCTGCTGAATATCCTGGGCGGGCTGGATACGCCGACGTCGGGGGACGTGCGGTTTCGCGACCATTGGCTTTCGCAGGCGGGCGACGCGGGGCTGACACGATTCCGGAGGGAGCATGTCGGGTTTGTTTTCCAGTTTTACAACCTGATTCCGAGCCTGACGGCGCTGGAGAATGTGGCGCTGGTCACGGAGATTGCGGAGCATCCAATGGATCCGCATGAGGCGCTGCGGATGGTGGGGCTAACGGAGCGGGAGAATCATTTTCCGTCGCAGCTGTCCGGAGGCGAGCAACAGCGGGTGGCGATTGCCCGGGCGATCGCGAAGACTCCGGATATTTTGTTGTGTGATGAGCCGACGGGGGCGCTGGATTATCCGACGGCGAAGCTTGTGCTGGATGTGCTGGCGCATGTGAACCAGGAACTACACACGCTGGTTGCGGTGATTACGCACAACACGGCGATTGCGGCGATGGCAGACCGGGTGATTCGGCTGCGCAGCGGGGAAATTGTTGAGATTACCCACAATGAGCGGCGCGCGAAGCCCGAGGAACTGGTGTGGTGAGCGATGGCGATGCTGCATCGCAAGCTGGTTCGCGACCTGTTCCACATGCGTGGGCAGGCGACGGCGATTGCGCTGGTGATCGCGTGCGGCGTGGCATCGTTTGTGACGATGCGGGCGATGTACCGCTCGCTGCAGGAGTCGCAGGCGAGTTACTATGCGCGCTACCGTTTTGCGGATGTGTTCGCGGAGTTGAAGCGCGCTCCGGACTGGGTGACGGAGCGCATCCGGGATATTCCCGGCGTGGGACGTGCGGAGTCCCGCGTGGTCATGGATGTAACGCTGAGTGTCCCGGGGCTGGACGAGCCGGCGGTGGGGCGGCTGATCTCAGTGCCGGCGAAGCAGGAGGGCGCGCTGAACGCGCTTTTCATCCGGCGCGGCCGCTATGTTGATCCGCATGCGGATGATGAAGTGGTGGCGAGCGAGGCGTTTGCGACGGCGAACCACTTGCACCCGGGAAGCCGCGTTGAAGCGGTGATCAATGGGCGATGGCAGGACCTGAAGGTGGTGGGGATTGCGATGTCGCCGGAGTATATTTACGAGATTCGCGGCGGCGCGTCGGTATTTCCGGATAACAAGCGATTTGGTGTGCTGTGGATGGCGGATGAGCCTTTGCGCGCGGCGCTGGATATGACGGGTTCGTTCAATTCCGTTGCGGTGACGCTGCGTCCTCACGCGAACGAGGCCGAGGTGATTGCGGCGATGGACCGCATTCTGGACCGCTATGGATGCCTTGGGGCTTATGGACGAGCGGACCAGACGTCGAACCGGTTCATCTCGGATGAGATTTCGCAGAACCGGATCAGCTCCAATATTATTCCGGCGATTTTTCTGGCTGTGGCGGCGCTGCTGGTTTACATGGCGGTGGGACGGCTGGTGAACATGCAGCGGCCGGAGATTGCGGTGATCAAGGCGTTCGGCTATTCGAATGTGCAGGTGGGGGCGCACTACCTGGAGTTCAGCCTGCTGGTCTCGGGTGTGGGGTATGTTCTGGGATGCATTGTGGGATGGTATTTCGGGATCAAGCTGGCGGCGCTGTATGCGGAGTTTTACCGGTTTCCGATTCTGGTGTACCGGCCGGAGCTGCGGATTTTTTTGTGGGCGGGGCTGATTTGCGCGATTACCGCGGCGCTGGGAGCGCTGGGGGCCGTGGTGCGAGCGAGCGCGCTGCCACCGGCGGAGGCAATGCAGCCGGAGTCGCCGCTGCGGTTTCGTCCTTCGCTGATGGACAGATTCAACATGCGGTGGAGATCGGCGGCGATGCGGATGCTGTTTCGGAACCTGGAACGGCGGCCGTGGAGGGCGCTGGCTTCGGCCTTTGCCATTTCGGCGGCAATCATGATCGTGGTGGTCGAGTTCGGGATGTTCGATGCGATGGACCGGATGATGGAGTTGCAGTTCCGGGACACGCAGCGCGAGGACATTGCCGTGACGCTGAACGAGGCGCACTCTTCGAAGACGCGGGAGGAGCTTGCGCGGCTGCCGGGAGTGATTCGGTCGGAGCCGTTTCGCGCGGTGCCGGTGCGGCTGCGGCATGGGCATCGCTGGCGGAAGACGGTGCTGCTGGGGCTGGAGCAGGACGGCGCGATGCGGCGGATGGTGGACCAGAAGGGGAGGACGATCCAGATGCCGCCGGATGGCCTGATGCTGAGCTCGGCGCTGGCAGGGGCGCTCCATGTGAAGCCGGGGCAGACGGTGCGGGTGGAGGTGCTGGAAGGCCGGCGCATGAAGCACGACGTGATGGTTGCCGGCACGGTGGATGAACTGCTGGGCACGAATGCCTATATGAATCTGCATGCACTGAACCGGTTGATGCTGGAGGGGCATTCGATTTCCGGAGCGTTTATGCGGGTGGATGCGGGTAGGCAGATGACGCTGTACCAGACACTGAAGCAGCTTCCGGCGGTGGCCGCGGTGGCGATTAAGAAGGCGGAGGTGAGCAGCTTTCTGGACACGATCAACCGGAGTATGACGATGTCGATTGGGACACTGATGATATTTGCGGCGGTGATTGCGGCGGGCATGATTTACAACGGCGCGCGGATTGCGCTGTCAGAACGGGGGCGGGAGCTGGCGACGCTGCGCGTGCTGGGATTTACGCGCCGAGAGATCACGTCCATTCTGCTGGGGGAACAGGCGCTGATTACGCTGGTGGCGCTTCCATTTGGATTTGCGGCAGGGTATGGGCTGTGCGCGGTGCTGGCGGCGCGTCTGCTCTCGGAGCTCTACCGGAT
>JAJYBT010000612.1 GCA_021778875.1 Acidobacteriota bacterium
CCGGCGCTGTATGCCATGCGCATCCGCGCGGTGGAGGCGCTTCGCTTCGAATGAGTCTATCGACCGCGCAAGTGAACAAACCTGGCCGCACTGCTCTTTGTGCCGAGGAGATATGGAAGAGCTACGACGAAGGCACGATCACCGTACTCAAAGGCGTCGGCTTTGAGGTGGCGGAAGGTGAGACCGTTGCGCTCTGTGGCCCGTCGGGCTGCGGCAAGAGCACGCTGCTCCATTTGTTTGGCGGCCTCGATGAGCCGGACCGCGGTCGCATCAGGGTGAATGGATCGGAGGTCAATCGCAGCCGCGATCTGCTGCGCCTGCTGCGCCACGAAGTCGGATTCGTCTTTCAACTTCACAACCTGATTCCCGACCTTACGCTCGAAGAGAACTGCCTCATCCCGGCAGTTGCCGCTGGAACCAGGCGCGGCGAAGCGCAGCAACGCCTGCGCCAGCTCGCGGATCGAACAGGTCTGAGCCATCGCCTCGGCCACCGCATTCAAAAGCTCTCCGGCGGCGAGCGTCAGCGAACAGCGCTCTGCAGGGCGCTGATGAACAGGCCGAAAATCCTGCTCGCGGATGAGCCCACTGGCTCCCTCGACGAGCAAACCAGCGCAACAGTCTTTCAGCTTCTGCTTGATGTGGCCGCCACAGAGGGCGTTACGCTGCTGATGGCCACGCACGATCGCGGTCTGGCAGAACGTTGCGATCGCATCCTGGAAATGCGCGATGGGAGGATTCATGAGCTCCAATTGTGCTGATGCTTCCTCTCATCACGAGGCGCGCGCCATTGCCCACGCCGCGTGGCATAGCCTGTTATGGCTCGTCGTCGGCAACTCCATCGGCGTCATGCTTGCCGTGCTGTTGCTGGCGCCGGCGCTCAATCGCTGGCTCGGCGAGTGGACCTACGGGCGCTGGATGATCGTGCACATGAACCTTGCGCTCTATGGATGGGCAAGTCTGCCGATGCTCGGCTTCCTCTTCAAGGTCTACGGCGCGGACCGCGGGCCCGCTGCCGTGTGGTGCAGGCCGGTTCTGTGGGCATGGTCCGCTGCGCTTGCGGTTGCATCGTTTGCCTGGCTGTCGGGCGAGTCCAGCGGCAGGCTGTTTCTTGATTGGTCCGGCTACGCGCGGGTCGCTTTCCCGCTTGCCATGCTCGCGCTCTGGTGTCTGCTCGCGGCCGCGTTCGTCCGCGCATGGAAGGAAGACGCGCATGCGGCGTGGTCCGCGCGCGGCGCAAAGCTGCTGGGCCTCGCAATTCTACTCGCGGTTCCGGTTGCCATTTACGTTGCATCGAGCCCCAATGGTTATCCCGCGGTCAATCCGGATACGGGCGGCCCGACCGGCGCAAGCCAGCTTGAATCATCCCTGGGCGTGGTTGCGATTCTCCTCGTATTGCCCTTCGGACTTGCGCGCCGCAAGAGCGTTCGTTCCCGGGCTGTCGCTCTGTCCTGGCTGGCGCTGGCGGCAGAGGCTGCGCAGTGTTTGGCGCTGGGGCACGCAGACGTCAGCCATCATCGCCCCGCGCAATTTCTCGGCCTCGCCAGCCTGCTCATCTGGCTTCCGCTCACGCCCGCTTACTATGCGGCGTTTGAGTGGCACGCAAACACACGCCGCTGGCGCAATGCATTTCTCTGGTGGTGGGCCGCGCTCCTGGTCAGCGGATGGATTCTGTTCCTTCCCGGCGTACTTGACCGCTTCAAATTTACCGATGGTCTCGTCGGCCATTCCTTCACGGCAATGGCCGGCTTTCTCTCCGCGCTGCTCATTTTTGTGATGGTGCAACTGCTCGGCGAAGACGGATGGATCTTTACGCGAACATGGTCCTTCCATGCGTGGAACTGGAGTGTCGTCGCGTATGTCGTCATCATGACGGCGGCGGGCTGGCTTGAAGGCGCCGATCCTGCTTTTACCATCTCCCAGGGAGCCGCGCGCAACATGCTCTATATCCTGCGTCTGGCCAGCGGTGTCATCATGTTGGCTGCGTCTATGGAATGGTTTGTGGATGCGTTTGTCTTGCTGCGCGAACGCGAGCCGGTTCCAGCGCATGTTGTGCAGGAGAAGACAGCATGAAACGATCCATTCTTTTTGCCTATCAGTTGGTGGCCGGCGTTTCTGATTCGCTCACGGGCGCATTTCTGATTGTCGAGCCCGCCATGACGCTCCGCCTCCTGGGCCTGCATGTGCCCGCGGATGCGCTTCCCTTTCTGTCGTTCATCGGCGCGTTTGTTTTTGCCGTGGGATTGGCGTACCTCTATGGCGCGACGCTTGTTTTCCGCGCCGGTTGTGCGTCGAGGCTTGATGCAGTGTGGATTGTTACCGCCATCGTGCGCTGTTCCGTGGCGGCCTTCGTCCTCGCCAGAGTCGCATCCGCCGTGCTTGAGCCTGGATGGCTGATTATCGCGTTCTTTGACGGCACCTGCGTAGTGATACAGGCAGTGGGCTTGCGCCAGGGCTGGTTGGCGAATGTGGACAAGTAAGCTGCGCAACTCCGGCTGGCAGGGCGCGAGCCTTGTCGCCATCACCTATATTTACTTCCTCATCTTCGCGCAGTTTGCGTTCCTTGGCCGGCTTGCGTCGCTTGGCATCGCGGGCACGAACCTGAAAACCGTGATGGCTGCGATGGCCGCGGGCGGAATTCTCCTCAGCTTGTTGGCGCCGCGTATTGCGCTGTGGCCGTCGCCGCTTCTGCGTCTTCGTCTCGGGCTTGCCATGTCGAGCGCGGCAGCATTTCTGGCGCTCCTGCCCCTGGGCAGCGGAGAAGCCATGGCCGTGGCGCTGCTGATTGGCGCGGGGCTCGGCCTGCTCACTGTCACGCTGGTTACGCATCTGGGACAATGGTGCGGAGAGAAAAATCAGCTCATCAAAATCGGTCTGGGAACGGGCATCGGCTATCTGGTGTGCAATTTGCCAGTCCTCTTTGCGGCTTCGTCTCAGGCGCAGGCGATGGCGGCAGGCTTGCTCTGCGTTGCGGGCCTCGGCATTACCCCGCGCGCGATTGCGCCGCTACATGAACGCGCCATAGAGAAGGCATCGGCTTTTCCGTTTGCATTCATCGTTGCCTGCTTTGCCGCGCTGGTCTGGCTGGATTCCGCCGCATTCTTCATCATTCAACACACGGCATCATTGAAGGCCGGCACCTGGCAGGGCACGGCTCATCTGTGGACCAACGGAGCCTTGCATCTGTGCGCGGCGCTGGGCAGCGCGTGGCTGCTGCGCCGCCGTGCGCTCTCGCTCGTTCTTTCACTCGCATTTCTTGTCCTGGCATGCGCCTGCCTGCTGTTGCTTGATCCTGCGCGCA
>JAJYBT010000613.1 GCA_021778875.1 Acidobacteriota bacterium
CGGCTTGGGCGGAACGCCGACAAAGCACAGAGTCCCGTTGGGCCGCAGCGCCTGCAGGTACGCGCCCCAATCCTGCTCCGCGTTTACAGTGGTAATGATAAAGTCCAGTGAACCCGTCGTTTCTTTCATGGCTTTGGTCTCCAGGCTGTTCACAAAGCGGTGCGCTCCCAGAGCCCGGGCCTCTTCCTCCTTGGCCGGAGAGGTGGAAAATGCCGTGACTTCAGCGCCGAAGACGCGGGCAAACTGAATCGCCAGATGCCCCAGGCCGCCGATGCCGACAACGCCCACCCGTGACGATGGATTCACCCCATTGATGCGCAGCGGGTTGTAAACCGTGATCCCGGCGCAAAGCAGTGGCGCGGCATGTTCGCTTTCGATCGCGTCGGGAACCGGCACCACAAATCGGGCATTGGCGCGCACACGATCCGCGTAGCCGCCGTGACGGTGCACGCAAGTAGCCTCTGCGGCAGGACAAAGATTCTCCTGACCCTTCACGCACCACTCGCAGTGTCCACAGGAGTTCGACTGCCAGCCCAGACCCACCCGCTGGCCAACCTCAAGAAACTTCACGTCGGAGCCGGCGGCCAATACCTTGCCGATGATCTCGTGTCCCGGGATAAAGGGGTACTGGCTGATGCCCCAGTCATTGGAGATCAGGTGCAGGTCGCTGTGACAGATGCCGCAGTGCGAGATTGCGATCTCGACATCCTGCGCTCCAAGCTTGCCGGGATCGTAGCGGAACGGCAGCAGTTCAGCTCCCGCCGCATGTGCTGCAAGCCCTTGAATTTGCGCCATGAATTTCTCCGAATGCCTCACCGGATGGCCCACCGAAAGGCGGGATCCCCAAAAAGAAACCAATCCGTTCTGGAGGGAGTTTAACTGCTTACTGCCCTTAGTTTACCCCGCCACCGGGCGCGATGTGGATATTGAGAACCTGGAATCCTGACAGCACTCCATCCGCTCTCGTTTCGCCGGCAAGCTCCACCGATTCCCCGTTCAAACTGGCGCTCTGGGCGTCGCGCATCGGCTCCAGGGCATTGGCCATCGAAAGCGGAAGATCGGCCAGGCTCTGGCCCTCCACCCCGGCCTGCGCATCGGGAACCAGCAAGCTCACATAGAGGCGGTCGGCGCGATGCTGGCTTCGAGCAGCATCCAGCAACGCCTCCACGCCGGGCGGCGGAGCATTGAACCGCGGCTGAATCAAAGCGCGATCGAGCGTGGCGCCGTCAGAGACCAGTACCCGCAGATTCCCCTCGGTCAGCCGCGCCGGCAGCCTGAAGGCGACGCGAACGTTGCGCTCCGGTTGCTGCCACGGCTGCAGAGTGGCCTCGATCTCCACTCTGTCGCCGGCATGCGCTATGTCCCCGGAGACAAGCCGCGCCTTCTCCAGAATCACCTGCACGCGCCGGGGAACGGCTTCAACGTGCACATCAACCTGCCGGATCAGACCTTGGCGCGCCGCATTGGCGTAAAGCCGCGTGAACTGCTGCCCGGCAAGAAGTGCGGCGTCAAACGATGCCGGAGCGCCTTGCGCCGAAGTGCCCCAAAGGTCGAGCGGCATTGGTGGGTAGCCCGTCAGCTCGATGCTGCCCGTCAGATGATAGCTCAGCGCCTCGCTGCTTTCATTGGTCTGCGTCAGCGCATTCAGCAGAACCACCTGCATTGCCAGCGGCGTGAGCGATGGCAGATCCAGGATCTCCACATTCACCTTGCGTGGCCCGGTGGGCGCATCCACCGCGATGTGCATCGGAATCATCCGCGCCTGAGCGCCAAAGACCCCATGAATAGCCGACTCGCGGTCCTCCGTGAAGGCCCCGATGGTCGCGCCGGTATTCACGATCTTGAAGGCGTTCAGCGGCGAGGCCACGGTTGCCACGATCTCGGCCGCGGTCATCGGCAGCGAAACCGGTCCCGCGCCCAGCACGGGATGGCCACATGCCAGCAGTTGCCGTGGGTCGAGCCAAGTCACCGTGCACGTGGCAGCAATCTCAACATCTCCCCGTACCAGTTGCATGCTGACCGAGGAGCCGGGCTCAAGAGCACGCGATGCCGCCGACGCCGGCGCAGCCGAAGCTCCACCTGCCACCGACGAACCGCCCGCGGACACGGAGTCAAGCGAGGTCCCCGCAGTGTGATCCTGCCAGAAACGAATCGCCTCCGGGGCCAGGCCGCTCATCACCAGCGGCGTTTCCATGGGACGAAAGGTCCTACTGCCGTCGTTGTCAGCCGCCTCAGAGCCGCCTCGCTGATCTAATAAATCAGCGGAAGCCGCCCGGGAACTGGCGGATAGCGCACCGGTGGTCCGCATCGTCTGTCCGCCGCCGGCAGCGTTCCAGCCCCCCGCAATCTCGCTGCTTGACTGGTTGCGAACCTCAAGCATCTGTTCGATGGGCGTGATGCCAGCGATCGGTTCCTTGGTGAACTGGCCGATGCGGTTCCAGCCCGCTTGCAGCGGCATGCGCCTTTGCGCGTGGACGCGTCGCGAAGAACGTCGGTGCTCTCGCGGTCGCCTCCTGCCCGATCTTCGTGACCCTTGCCGATAGCGTCCGAGCCCCCGGCTCCGCCTCAAGCAACCTTCCGACGATGGCCTTCGGCATCTGTACCCTCCTCGCACTACTGCTCCGCAAGCGAATGGGCTTCAAGTTTGTCCCCACCCGGGAGTGGCGTGAAAGCTTCAGCCTCACCCACACCGCGATCGCCGCGGGCTGCATTCCTGCGGTTCTCGTCATCCTGCTCGCCCCCTCACTGCTCGCCTCCCTTATCAACCCCCGCAAGCAACTCAGAAAGCGAAACAGCCAGACCTCGCGAGAGCGAGGCAAGCACATTCAAGGTCGGGTTTCGGTGCCCGTGCTCAATGGAGCTGAGATAAGTCACATGCATTCCGGCCCGTTCGGCCAGCCTCTCCAGCGTCCATTTCTTGCTTTGGCGAATACCGCGGATGCGCTTGCCGAGCTTTTGTCCCAGCTTGGTGGCGCCGCGCCTGCTCCGAAGGGGCTTGATCATTTGCTTTAAATGGTAAAAAATCACGGAGCGGCTGACCATAGACTCCAAGTAAAGTAGATTTCCGTTATGACCGTTGCGCAGCTCGAAAAATCAAAAACCCACCAGGTGATGCCATCATCCGGGCCTGAGCGCGAGGCGTTGCGAGTGAAGGGACAATTCTGGACGCCGCCATGGCTGGCAAACGCAATGGCTGCCTGGGTCACGACCGATCGTCCACCCCAGCTTTTTGATCCAGCCGTTGGTCCGGGAACTTTTTTCGCAGCAGCAAGGGAAATTGGTTTCAAGGGGGATT
>JAJYBT010000614.1 GCA_021778875.1 Acidobacteriota bacterium
TTGTATATGTTTCTGCCCATCGTCCTCTTCTATTTCTGGGCTACGCGCTACGAACGTCACCCGCAGGAGCACGGGATTCTGTCCAATCCTCTTGTCGGCGAAGAAGCCTAGCGACAAAAATCTCTACCTGATTCCAACTTGCGATTTGGAGCTCACATGCAACCGAAGTCGAATCTCGAAGGTGCCCCGCATGAGCCCTGGTACAAATACGGGGTTCTGTTTCTGTTCTTTGAGATGGCGCTGGCCATCGCCGTCTGCGGCTACTCGCTCTATCTCACCTTTCACGGGCTTGGCGGATTTCCCGGCAAACACTGACACACACATCCTCCGCCGTCACGAACGCGCAGCACATCACGATACCGGACTGCGCGTTCGCGCCTCCTGACCACCCCGGGCAGCGCTGCCGGCGCAGCGAGGCCCGGCGCAGGCTCATCGCACCCAGGCTGGTCGTGATCTTCCAGTCTCCACCGGGCATGGCTTCATGGATGCGCTGGCCCGAGAGCGCACGCGCGTAGAGCCGCGTCATCGAAGTTGTAACCGCACCTTTTCCAGAAAGACCAGCGCTCCGGTGCAATCGTCCGGATCTTGGTCGCGCGCTCTTCGCGGCGCTTGGGGTTGGCTTCCGTGGCGCGCTCTCGGGCGTGGAGCGAATTTTCAGCCGCGGTCCCGGCCTTCGCAGCAGGTGCCAGACCCGCCCCGGCTGAGCACGGCCGAGGCCTCGCGCTTCAGCTTCGCAGATAACTGCGTCAAGGTCAGGTTGCGCCCGGACTCCGGCGATTACCTGCTTCTCGGACTCCGTTTGGCAGGCTTTTGCGCCCAACGGAGTCGCAGGATCTGCGCTTGTTCGTCAGCGAATTGTGGATTCGCCACCGTTAGCGCGCCTCGATCTGGTTGACGCCAGGGTGAAGCGGCCAGCTCTTCCCTGAAAAAATATAGGTTCCCGTCAACTCTCCCGGCAGCGTAATTGTCGCGTCAAGCTCGGCGCCCTTGCGAACATATTCCACTTGAATATTGCCCTGCGGGTGCGGGAACGTTGCCTTCAGTGACGGCAGGTTGCCCAGGTGCGGCGCAATCCGCACCGACTTAAATCCCGGACTTGCCGGCTCAATTCCCGCCACCAGCGTCAGCAGATCGTAGATGGGGTGAGCGCTCCACGCATGCGAGTCGGAGCGTGTATTTCCGGGAACCTCGGGCCAGGTGCTGAAGTGCAGGGCCAGCAACTCCCGCCACGACGTCAGCGAGGCCAGATAGTCATCTGCCATCCCCGCATGATCGAGAGCTCGCGCAAGATAAAAACGGAAGTAATACGATGCGCTCAGCAAGCCCTCGGGAGTCGTTCCCGGTTCGATTGCCAGCATCTTCCGCAATACCGTCTTTTGCTGGTCCTGTGGAATCACGTCGTAAAGCACGCCCAGAATATTGGCCTGCTGGCTGAATCCTTTCTTATCCGGCGTATCGGCTATCATGCCTTGCTCAGGGCTCCAGCACTGTGCAAATAGACCGGACCGGACGCGCGCAGCCCGCGCCTTGTCGCCCGCGCCAACTGCCGCATCGCCGATTCCATCCTCCAGCGCGGCCGCATCCTCCAGTGCGCCCAGATATTGCAATGTCGTCACGCACGACTCGCCCCGCGCGTCATAAGTGGGAATCTCGCCCGAGGGCACCCAATCGATAAAACTCCACCACGGCAATCGCTTCAACAGCCCGTCCGGCTGCTCGTAGCCGGCGAACCAGTGCAGCACCGAGCGCACGCTCTCCATCGACGCGCGCGCCGGCTCCGCGTCCGGCCGGTACATCCACCAGTCGCGCACCATGCCAATGTAAAGCAGAGAAAACGTCGGAATGTTCTGCGCCAGCGAGCTGGGATAGCGGCTGCGCGTGATTCCGGCAGTGAAGCGCGAATCGTCGAATGCCTCCAGCGCCTGCCGCGCCAACCGGTCATCGTCGGCCACGCTGTACGAGATCAGCGCCTGGATGCGCGTATCGCCCACATACTGCAACTGCTCGTAGTACGGCGTATCCATGTAGGTCTCGTGGGCGTCCAGCCGCGCTGTCCGCCAGCTGATATTCCATATCTCCTTGAGTTGATCGTCGGGCGAGCTCAAGCCTGCCCGCTCTTCGAATGGATACGCCGTAAACGCCGCCGTCAGCCCATCCAGCGTAAGCGGCGCATCCTCCGTGGTAATCTCCAGATCCAGATATCGCCATGTGCGCCACCACAGCGGCTCGAACACACGGTTCGCTCCTCCGTCGGGCAGGAATTCATCGCGCAGTCCGCGGGCCTCGCGGTCCCCCACTTCGTCGCGGTCTCCTTTGTGCATCGCTGCGTCAAAGAGCGCTTCGGAATAGGTCAACCAGATCGTCGCTCCTTTGCCTCCCGATACGGTCAGAATCGGATACCCCGTCGTTAGCGTCTTGCGATCGAGAAGCAAATGAACGTGGCTGTGCGCTGGCAGTGTCGCCGGACCCTCCGGGAATCGATGCCACGCCGGCTCCCCGTCGCCGGGCGCGTCGACTCTCACCACGCTTCCAGCCTGCGTGGGCGCGTACGTCATATGCGGCAGCAAATCAGGCACGAGCCCCCAGTTGTTATCGCCCGTCACCTCCGCCGAGTGAGCCCCGTTTACGCCCCCGTGAATGCTGTCGCGCATCGGCGTAGCCACCGCAACCCATGCCGGCCCGGTCGCATCCGCCGAGTTCCATTCCCAGTCATAGTGCGCGGCATCAATCTTTTCACCCGGACCGGCGGCCATATACGTGCGCAGACTCACTGAGCTGCGGTCCAGCGCGGTGTGGCCGGCTTCCATCTCAACCTGCCAGCCCTTCGGCGTGCTGATGCCCGCCGCGCCCGCCGCTTCGCTTTCGAGTAGAAATGCCGTGCGGTCGCTGATCTGCGCAATCGGCGCATAGATGCCCCAGTTCCACACCGTCGCTGTAATCAGGTTCTTCCCCGGCCGCAGATGCTGTGCCAGATCAAATCGTTCGTACCGCCAGTGGTTCAGATCCCCACGGGCCGGACCATCGCCAACCCGTTCGCCGTTGACAAACAGCACAAAGCGGTTGTCGGCGCTCACGCGGACAATATAAGTCGACGGAACCGACGCCAGATCCAGATCGCGCCGAAAATGCAAAACCAGCGGCTCCCGCAATGGCGCCGTCGGGTGCGTCACCCACGATGCGTGCCAGGTCCGAATCGCAGCATCGCTCTCCGCGCCCGCGGTGGATGGCGCCGCCGGCGCGGCAATCGGTGGAAATACGAGCGCATTGAACATCGTTATCGTCAGACTTCGC
>JAJYBT010000615.1 GCA_021778875.1 Acidobacteriota bacterium
GCTGGAAAACCGCTTTGACCGCCTGGCTGAAGCGGTGGAACAGTTGCGTCACCCTGCCCCGGCCGAGCCTGTCCCGGCCGCTGCGACACCGCTCGAGCTGGCCACCGCGCCGGCAGCGCGAGCGCCTGCAGGGGCGGAAGCAGCGACGCCAGCGGCATCGGCGACGCCTCAGGCTCTCATGCTGCGTGTGCGCGCAGACTGGGTGGATCGCATGGTCAACCAGGCGGGCGAGGTGAGCATCGCCCGCTCGCGCGTGGAATCCGAAACGTTTTCCCTCAAGCGCCATGTGCAGGATCTGGCCGATGCCCTGCACCGCCTGCGGGGCCATTTGCGCGAGGTGGAAATCCAGGCCGAGGCGCAGATGCAGGCAAGCTTCCAGACGCGCACCGAGCAGTCCCAATTCGACCCGCTGGAGTTCGACCGCTTTACCCGTTTCCAGGAGGTCACCCGCTTCCTCGCGGAAAGCGTCAACGACGTAGGCACCGTGCAGCAGGCGCTGGTTGCCCGGCTCGATGCCACGGACGCGGCCCTGCTCCAGCAGGCGCGCCTGTCGCGCGACCTTCAGCAAGACCTGCTGCGCGTCCGCATGGTGCCCTTGTACAGCCTATCGGAACGTCTCTATCGCGTCGTGCGCCAGGCGGCACGCGACCTCGGCAAGCGTGCCCAACTGGAAATCGAGGGCGGCGAGCTGGAGCTCGATCGTTCCGTGCTGGAGAAAATCACCGCTCCGTTGGAGCATTTGCTGCGCAATGCCGTTGCCCATGGCCTCGAGAGCGTGGAGCAGCGCGCCGCCGCAGGCAAGCCGGAGTTTGGGGAAATACGCCTCGTGGCACGTCAGGAAGGCAACGAGATGCTGCTCATCCTGAAGGACGACGGGCAAGGTTTGAATCTCGACCGTATCCGTGCCAAGGCCCAGGAACGAGGGCTGCTTTCTCCGGGCGTCGAACCGGGCGATGACCAGCTCGCGCAACTGATATTCGCGCCCGGTTTTTCCACTGCCGAGGTCGTTTCCGAAGTCGCCGGCCGTGGCGTCGGCATGGACGTGGTGAAAAGCGAGATCACAGCCCTGGGCGGCCGTCTGGAAGTGGAGAGCGAGTTCGGTCGCGGCGCCGCTTTCCACATCTGGCTTCCGCTCACCCTGGCCGTCACCCAGGGTGTCATGGTTTCGGCTGCCAAGCACCTCTACGCGCTACCGGCGACCCTTGTGGTCCAAGTGCAGAAATTCAAACCCGATCACCTTGCCGCGGCCCTGGAAGCCGGGGCCGTGGAATGGCGCGGCGGCCGCTACCCGCTGTTCTACCTTCCCCATTTGCTCGGCCAAACCGAAGCGGCGCACGAAATGGCGCGCTTCAATACCGTCGTGCTCATGAAGAGCGGTGCGCAGCAAGCCGCCTTTCTGGTCGATGGCGCGGAAGGGGCGCGCGAAATCGTGGTCAAGAACATCGGCCCGCAACTGGCACGCGTTACCGGCATCGCCGGTGCCACGGTGCGCGGCGACGGTCAGGTGGTGCTGATCCTCAATCCCGTGCCGCTGGCGCAGCGCGCGCTCAGCCAGGATTGGGTGGCGAAGGCGACGGCACCGGCCACCATCGCCGAGGAAGCTGGCGCGCCACTGGTCATGGTGGTAGACGACTCGCTGACAGTGCGCAAGATCACCAGCCGGCTTCTGAGCCGCGAAGGCTACCGGGTGGAGACCGCCAAGGATGGCGTCGACGCGCTGGAAAAGATGCACGACATTCTTCCGGACATGGTTTTGCTGGATGTCGAGATGCCGCGCATGGATGGCTTCGAGTTGGCGCGCATTATGCGCGACAACGACAAGCTAAGGGACGTGCCCATCATCATGATTACCTCGCGCACAGCTGACAAACACCGCAACCATGCGCTGGAGATCGGCGTCAACGTCTATATGGGCAAGCCCTACCAGGAAGCTCAGCTGCTGGAACAGATCGAACTGCTTCTGAAGCAGACCGCCAGCGTCTGAACAACTCTTTCAGTATCTTCCCTTGCCGCCGGCTTCTGCCGGCGTTTTTTTATGCAAGAACCGCATCCACTGCTCGTTGCTTAAAACGCGAAAGGACTCAACTAGCTGTTGAGGCGATGTCGTTGGGGCCGGCGAACTGGATTAGTGCTGGCTCCAGTCCACCACACCGCTATAAGCCGTGCCCAGCACAACCAGGCCAAAGACGATGCGGTACCATGCGAAGACGGTGAAATCGTGCCTGCTCACGAAGCGGATGAAGCCGCGCACTGCCACCATGGCGCTCAGGAAGGCCGCCACAAAACCAACCGCCAGCAGGCCCAGATCTTCGACATCGAGGAGATGCCGGGCCTTGAAAAGCTCATAGAAACTGGCTGCCCCCAGGGTGGGGACCGCGAGGAAAAACGAGAACTCTGCGGCCGCCGTGCGGGAGAGGCCGAAGAACAGCCCGCCTATGATGGTGGCTCCGGAGCGCGAGGTGCCGGGGATGAGGGCGAAGCATTGGGCGAACCCGACCTTGAGCGCGTCCCAGGGTCCCATTTCGTCGACGCTTTGTATACGCACCGTATGGCGGCGCTTCTCGGCCCAGAGGATTACGAAGCCGCCGAGGATGAACGCAAGCGCCACCGGCACGGGCGCAAAGAGGTATTGCTTGATGTCCTTGGCGAACAGCAATCCTAGCGCTGCAGCCGGGATGAAGGCGATAATGAGATTGATCCAGAGACGGCGCGCCGCCGCATCGCTGGTCGCTTGCGTCAGCAGGGCGCGAAAGCGCGGACGATAGTCCCAAACCACGGCGAGGATGGCGCCTACCTGGATGGCGATTTCAAAAACCTTCCCGCGCTCGTCATTGAAATCGAGCAGATCGCCGGCAAGAATCAGGTGCCCGGTGCTGGAAACAGGCAAAAATTCGGTGAGTCCCTCGACTACGCCTAGAATCAAGGCCTTGACGAAAATGATGATATCCATGAATTTGACGTTGTGGTGTCTGGGCGGAAGCGAGCCTTGCCGGCGGCGCGAATTTAAACCAGCGAATTCAGACCAAGGTTAACATGCCTTATCCACCGCTCTCGCATCCTGCCCATGAATAAGAGATCCGCCGACTGCGCCAATTTCGTGCATTGGTTCCGCTCCGCCGCCCCCTATATCAATGGGTTTCGCGGCAAGACGTTTGTGTTGGCCTTCGGTGGCGAGGTGGTGGAGGAAGGCCAGTTCGCGACCCTGGCGCAGGACATCAACCTCCTCAACAGTCTGGGGGTGCATCTCGTCCTGGTGCACGGCATCCGCCCCCAGGTCGAGGCCGAT
>JAJYBT010000616.1 GCA_021778875.1 Acidobacteriota bacterium
CGGGGACGCTGATTTCGGCGATTCTGCTTTTGTTCAAGCAGACGTGGCGCAACTCGATCAACCGCTTTGCCGAGGCGATGACGATTTTCGCGGTTGTCTGCGCAGGCATGTTCCCGCTGATTCACGTGGGGCGTCCGTGGCTGGGTTACTGGCTGCTGCCGTATCCCAACACGATGAACGTGTGGCCGCAGTTCCGCTCGCCGCTGTTGTGGGACGTTTTTGCGGTTTCGACATACGCGACGATTTCCGTGGTGTTCTGGTACATCGGCATGGTGCCTGACTTTGGCACGATGCGCGATCGCGCGGAGTCGAAGTTTGCGCAATACATTTACGGGATGCTGTCGATGGGCTGGCGCGGCTCGGTGCGGCACTGGATACGCTATGAGACGGCGTCGCTGCTGCTGGCCGGCCTGGCCACGCCGCTGGTGCTCTCGGTGCATACGGTGATCAGCTTCGACTTTGCCGTGGCCGTTCTGCCGGGCTGGCACACGACGATCTTTCCCCCATACTTTGTGGCCGGCGCCATTTACTCAGGATTCGCGATGGTGCTGACGCTGGCGATTCCGCTGCGCAAGTTCTATCACCTGGAAGGTCTGGTGACGGAGCGGCACATCGACAACATGGGCAAGGTGATGCTGGCCACGGGCTTCATTGTGGCCTACGGGTACGGCATGGAAGCGTTCATGGCCTGGTACTCGGCTTCGCACTGGGAAGCCTTCATGTTCTGGAACCGGATGTTCGGGCCGATGGGCTGGGCCTACTGGGTGCTGATCACCTGCAACCTGGCGATTCCGCTGACGACGCTGTGGTCGAGGAAGCTGCGCACGTCGATTCCATTTATGTTTTTCATTTCGATTGTGGTGAACACGGGCATGTGGTTTGAGCGTTTCGTGATTGTTGTGACGAGCCTCTACCGCGACTTTCTGCCCTCGTCGTGGGGAACCTACCGCGCGACCAAGTGGGACTATATGACCTATGTGGGCACGCTGGGGCTGTTTACAGCATTGTTCCTGCTGTTTGTGCGCTTCCTGCCCATGATTCCGATGTCTGAAATACGCATGATGCTGCCGGGGGCCAAGATCAAGGCCAAAGCGGCGGCGGAGGCTGGCGACTGATGCCCCCACGCGAAGGAACGTACGGCCTTCTGGCCGAATTTGATACGCCGGGCGACCTGGTAAGGGCCGCGCGGCAGGCACGCCAGGATGGCTGGCGGCGGCTGGATTGTTACACGCCTTATCCGGTGGAAGAGGCAGCGGAGGCAATCGGCTTTCACCGCAACAAGGTGCCGCTGGTGACGCTGGTAGGCGGCCTGATGGGCCTGGCGGCCATGTTTTCACTGGAGACGTGGATCTCCACGCTGGCTTATCCGCTGAATATCGGTGGACGTCCGACCTACTCATGGCCCGCATTTATCGTGCCGGCGTATGAGTGGACGATTCTGTTTGCGGGTTTGTCGGCTGCGTTCGGCATGCTGGCGCTGAACGGGCTGCCCGCGCTTTATCACCCGCTGTTCAACGCTCCGAACTTCCGCGATGGGGCGACCACGGACAAGTTCTTTCTATGCCTTGAGGCGCTTGACCCGAAGTTCGACTTGAGGGTGACAAGGGCGTATCTCGAGAGCTTCCAGCCGGTCTCGGTGGTGGAGGTGGAGTACTGATGCGAGCGAACCGCCTCAAACTGACGGGCAAAATGCTCAGCCGAACCGCAGCCGCAGCGGGGATGTCTGCGCTGCTGCTGGTGGCAGGCTGCCGCCAGGACATGCACAACCAGCCGAAGCTGATTCCGCAGCGGGGATCGGAGATGTTTGCCGACCATCGCGGAGCGCGACCGCAGGTGCTGAACACCGTGGCGCGCGGGCAATTGCACGTGGACAGCTACTTCTACACGGGCGTGATTCAGGGCGCCAACGGCTACCGCGAAGAGCAGAATCTGATGCCCTTCCCGGTGACTATGGACGTGCTGAAGCGCGGGCAGGAGCGCTTCAATATCTACTGCACGCCGTGCCACTCGCGCGTGGGGAATGGCCTGGGCGAGATTGTGCAGCGCGGCTACAAGCCTGCGGCCAATCTGCACGACCAGGTGCGCCTGGCGCAGCCCGTGTCGCACTACTTTTACGTGATGACGCATGGATATGGCGCGATGCCGGACTACTCCGCGCAACTGACGCCGGTGGACCGCTGGGCGGTTGCGGCGTATATTCGCGCGCTTCAACTGAGCCAGGCGGCAACGACGCAGGATGTGCCTGCCGGGGTTCAGGTGAAAAGCCTGGGCGAGGTAGCGGCGGAGCATAGTCTGCCGGCCGGTTATGCGCAGCCCTGGGCACTGCCCACGGCGACGGCGGTGCAGGCGCAGCGGAGCGACACGACACAGGGAACACCCGCGATGGCTCCGGCCGGACAGGCAAATCCAAAGATTCTGATACCAGCAAGCAAACCGGCTCCCGTGGCCGCGAAGTAAGGACTGAAGGAATGGCTCACGAAACACATGCCAAAACGCTGCCCTCAAGTCTGGGTGCGCCGGCCTTTGTGGATGGCTGGAAGTCGCGCGCGCTGATGGTGGGAGTGGTCTTCTCGGCAATTGCAGCCGGGCTGGCCTTTGCGGACGGGTCGATCGAACACGTGCTGCGCGCATGGGTGCTTGGCCTGATGATGACATTCGGCTTCTCGGTGGGCGGGCTGGCTCTGCTGATGGTGCAGTACTGCACGGGGGGCAAGTGGGGCCTGCTGCTTCGCCGGCCACTTGAAGCGATGAGCCGCACGCTGCCGCTGGTATTTGTGTACTGGCTCGTAGTGGCCTTTGAGGTGAAGAGGCTGTACCTCTGGGCACAGGTCGGCGATGTGTCCGCGGCTCTGAAGTCGGGCTTCATCAACGAGATTCAGGCGCACGCAATCGAGTTCAAGCGCCCGATGCTGAATCCGGGGACCTTCGTCTGGGTGAGCCTGCTGTGCTTTGCGATCTGGGGCCTCTACACATGGCGGTTGAATGCGCTGGGACTGAAGCGCGACTCCGACTCGCCGGCCAATACGCCTTACTGGATCAAGAAGCTGGAAAACATCAGCGGGCCGGGCATAGTGGTGTATTCGCTCACGATGACGGCGGCGGCGATTTACTGGGTCATGTCAATGGATCCGACGTGGTACTCGTCGGTGTATGGATTGCTGTTCCTGGTGGGTCAGGGGTATATCGTGCTGGCCTTTTCGATCATCGTATCGATCGGGCTGTCAAAGGCGGAGCCATTCCGAACCGTCCTGCGCCAGACCGAGCAGCATGATCTGGGC
>JAJYBT010000617.1 GCA_021778875.1 Acidobacteriota bacterium
CACGTCCCTATCCGGGAAGTCACGTCCCTATCCGGGAGGCCACGTCATGGACCGTCCGCCGAGCAGGTGGACGTGCAGATGATCCACGGTCTGCCCACCGTCGTCCCCCGTGTTGATGACAACGCGATATCCCTTGCCCAGCGCCTTGGCGCGCGCGATATGCGCCGCCGCCCACAGCAGGTGGCCCAGCAGGCCGCGATGCTCGCCATCCGCTTCGTCCAGTGAGACCAGATGCGCTCGCGGCGCCACCAGCACATGCACCGGCGCCTGGGGATGAATGTCGGCAAAGGCGTAACAGAGATCGTCCTGGTAGACGGTTGCGGAGGGGATGCTTCCGTCAATGATCTTGCAGAAGAGGCAGCTCATGGCGGCTCCAGTGTACAGGACCGAAGCGCAGGGCCGCATGCGCCATCCCTGAACCGCCTGGAACCGCTATAGACTGTGTGCGTATGCGCATGTTTATCGGCATTCCGCTGGCAGAGGCCGTGGTGGAGAAGCTGGAGACGGTTCGCGCGCGACTGTATCGGCGGGGAGATGGACTGCGCTGGGCCGCGCGGGAGTCCTGGCACATCACGCTGCAGTTTCTGGGCGAGACCAGCGCGGAGCAGTATGCATGTCTTGTGACAAACCTGGGCGCGGTGCGCATGGAGCCGTTCGTCATCGGGCTGGATGGGCTGGGGTGCTTTGACCGCGCTGGAGTGCTGTTTGTGACCGTGCGGCTGACGCCTGCGCTCACGGCACTGCAGCAGCGCGTTACCACGGCAACCGAGCCATGCGGATTCACGCCGGAGAAGCGCGCCTTTGCGCCGCATATTACGCTGGCGCGCGGCAGGGGTCACGACGACGCCCGCAGGCTGAGCGCGCTGGCAACAGAGCTGCGACGGCCGCCGCAGTTCTCGCCTTTTCTGGCGGAGGAGTTCGTGCTGTACCAGAGCTTCCCTGGCCCAGGCGGCTCCCGCTATGAGAGGCGCGAGCGGTTCACGCTGAACGCGTAGAGGATGCAGAGGCGGCCAGCACCGGTTCCGCCGAAAGATAGCGCGTCCAATCGCTTCCCTCCGCAATGCGTTTGAGGCGGGCAAAGCGGCGGCGCATGAGTCCGCGAATGTGCGGCACAATCAGCACGCGGCCGATGAGAAGCCCAACGAAGCCCCAGCGCATGGTAAAGCGCAGCTCATCGCGCAGCAGCGTTGTGCCGTCGCCGCGGTCGAGGAAGTGGTGATCGTGCTCAAAGGTGGCAAAGCGCCCGCGGATCATGAAATCGCGAAAGTAGACCGGCGGTTCAAACGGATCGATGCGGCTCTCATGCATCTGCGGCAGGCCGAACTGCCAGCCGCGCCACAGCACGGTATCGCCTGCCGTAACGCAGCCGGAGGTGCGGCCGCGCACCGGGCGCATCCCCAGATCCTGCTCGACGATTTCAAGGCAGGTGGAAAGCTGAAAGCAGCGCTCGATGGGTGCGTGCACCACCATCGCATCGCGCAGCACAAAAATACCGGCTGTAGGCATTCAACAACCCCTGCGTCGAGTGTATGCCGTGGCGCGCGCGCATGCGATAACGGCGCAGGCTCCGGGCGGATTCAATTCGATGAGATGAAGGCCGTGAGCTTGATTTTTGCGCATCTCGCAGGCCGCTAGCTCGTGTGGTCAAGGAGGATCTTCCAGCCTGCTGGGCCTTTGCGCCAGACGAGGGAAAAGATACCGTCATCCTTTGCGGCTTCCCCGTGCGCGGTTCGGTCCAGATGAAAGCGGCCGGTCACCACAGCGTACTCGGTTACGCCGCAGGAGGACGGAAGCAGGCGAACCGCGAGATCGTGAAAGCTGAGCGCGCCCATCTGCTGCCGCGATGTATAGCTCTGAAGGTAGCGTTGCAGGATGGGCTGGTAACCGTGGCGAACGGTGGCGCCCAGAAACGTGGTCTCGCCAGAGTTCTCGTAGGCCTGCATGAAGCCCGGAATGTCGCCACGATTCCAGGCCGTGACCTGCGCCGCGATGACGGCGCGAATGGCGGCTTCGTCGCCGGAGACAGGAACCCCGGGAGACTGGGACCGAGCCGGGTAACTGGCAATGCACATCATCAACACAAGCAGAAGTGCCCGCATGAGTTCGCCTCTGCGTTGAGCTTACAATGGCTGCAAATTGCAGGAAACAGCTTTTGCCGTGCAAAGGCGGTTTCCAGGTGAGGCGCGGATGGATCCCATTTGGCATCCGATTGTAGCCACAATTCTGATGTGTTTGGTTGCCGTGTTCTGGGTATGGTCGGGCCTCTCCGTCCTCAGGATGGTGGACGAGATCAACGCGCAAAGGCCGGAGAGCCAGCGGATCAAGGACTTCTCGCTGTCGTTTCGCAGCGCGCGCAGGCTCATCCGGGAGTACAAGCGCGAGTGCCCCGCAGGAAGGCGAACCCTGCAAGCCAGGCTGATCTTCGGCGTCGGGCTGGTTTGTCTTGCGCTCGCCGTCTGGCTGCTCATCATTTAAGGCGCGCTGTTTGCTACCGGTCCTACAATAGAAATATGGCAGCCCAGGCCGCTCCCTCGCCCTTCCGCATCGTTCACGCCGTCTGTTCCCACGACTGCCCGGACAGTTGCGCGGTGCTCGTCACCGTTGACCAGAACGGCCGCGCCGTCCGCGTGCAGGGCGATCCCTCGCAGCCGGTCACGCAGGGTTTTCTGTGCGGCAAGGTGGCCAAGTATCTTGACCGCGTGTACTCGCCCGATCGCGTGCTCTATCCCCTCAGGCGCAAGGCCGGCGCGCCCAAAGGGCCCACACAGCGTGGCCGCGAGCACGAGGCCTTTGAGCGGGTGAGCTGGCACCAGGCGCTGAGCGAGATCGCCGTCCGGCTGCAGCAGATCAGCGATGAGCACGGGCCGGAGTCGATCCTGCCATACAGCTATGCGGGCACCATCGGCGTGCTGGGCTTCGGCTCCATGGACCGCCGCTTCTTTCATCGGCTGGGCGGCAGCCAGCTGGACCGCACCATCTGCTCTGAGGCTGGCGGGGTGGCGTGGAACCTTGTTTACGGCAAAAAGCTGGGCACGCCGGCAGAGGACTTCCGCCACGCCCGGCTGATCCTTGCCTGGGGCGCCAATGTCCACGGCACGAACATCCACCTGTGGCCGATGATCGAGGATGCCCGGCGCAATGGCGCGCGGCTGATCGTGATCGACCCCTATCGCACGCGGACGGCGGCGCTGGCAGACTGGCACATCGCCATCCGGCCCGGCACAGACACCGCGCTGGCGCTGGGCATGATGCACGTGATTCTGCGCGAGGGGCTG
>JAJYBT010000618.1 GCA_021778875.1 Acidobacteriota bacterium
CGCCCGTTCCGCTGCGCGTGACCTGCTGGAGCAGGACCATCATGGAGCGCGCCGTTTGCTGGCTGACGACTTCGCTGACTTCGGGCCGGTCTTCCCATAGCGTGATGCCGTCGTAATTCTGGACTTTGCGAATCAGGCGCGGGGTGACGCGGATGCCATCATTGGGAAAAACGGAATAAGAGTCCACCTGCTGCTCGAGGGTGATTTCAGCGGCTCCCAGTGCAATCGGCAGGTAGGCGGGAATGTTCGTGGTGACGCCGAAGCGGTGAGCCAGGTCAATGACTTTGTGGATGCCCACGCGCGCGGCCAGCTTGACGGCCGGCACGTTGCGCGACTCGGCAAAGGCTGTGGTGAGGGTGATGGCGCCCTTGAAGTCATTCTCGTAGTTGTGCGGCGCATAGCCGCCAAAGTTCACCGGCGCATCCACGATGATGTCCGTGGGCTTTGCGCCTTCTTCCATGGCGGTGGCGTAGACATAGGGCTTGAAGCTGGAGCCGGTCTGGCGCTCAGCCTGGGTGGCGCGGTTGAACTGTGAGAGCGCGTAGTCGCGGCCGCCAACCATGGCCAGCACGTCGCCGGTGGTGTTGTCCATGGCGAGCAATGCGCCCTGTGCGCCGGAGTCCTGCTCCAGCGTGGCGCGGCGCGCGTTGCCCTCCATCGCGTCGGTCAGGTGGACATAGATAATGTCGCCGGGTTTGACAAGCGCGTCGCCATAGCGCTGCCCGGTCCACTGCCAGTCGGCAGGCAACAGGATGATCTGTGCGGAGCCTGCGCGCGCAAGAATCTGCAGCGGCATGGCGCGGGTGACGACGGCATGCACGTAGTCACCGGGACCGCTGGAGGTGGCCCAGTCCGGATGCCTGTAGCTGGCGAGCGTAAAGCCGCCGGCGAGGACATTTTCCAGTTTGCCCTTCCAGCCGTGGCGGCGCTCGTAGGTTGCCAGTCCGTCATTGACCGCGCGGTTGGCGGTTTGCTGCAGGTCCAGATCGAGGGTGGTTTCCACGCGCAGGCCGGCCTCGTGGACTTGTTCGGCGCCGAAACGCTTCTCCAACTCGCGGCGAACTTCCTCCTGGAACCAGGGAGCGACAGAAGCATTGGGTTGGGAGAGATTGAGGCCCAGCGGAGACTGGCGGGCCTGCTCGGCCTGCTGGTGGGTGATGACGCCGTCGGACTCCATCTCACTCAGCACGAGGTTGCGCCGGCGGAGACATCTCTCAGGGTTCAGCAGCGGCGAGTAGGCGACAGGCCCTTTGGGCAGTCCGGCCAGCAGCGCCGCCTCGGTCAGCGTCAGATCTTTGGCGTGCTTTGAGAAGTAGAACTGTGAGGCAGCCTCAAAGCCATACATGCCGCTGCCGAGGTAAATCTGATTGCCGTACAGAGTGAAAATCTGCTGCTTGGTGAAGGCGCGCTCGATCTGGATGGCGAGGTAGGCCTCCTGAATCTTGCGGGCGTAAGTTCGCTCTGAGGACAGAAAGAGATTGCGCGCAAGCTGCATGGTGAGCGTGGAAGCGCCCTGGGAACGGCCGTGGCTGCGAAGGTCGTGCGTCAAAGCGCCGGCGATGCGCAGGACGTTGATGCCCCAGTGGGACTCGAAGTTTTTATCTTCAATGGAGATGACGGCCTTGCGAAGTATCGGCGCGAAGCCGTCGTAATTGACTACGATGCGGCGCTCAAGCGCAAAGGAACCGATGACGCGGCCCTTGCGGTCGTAAAGGTCTGTTGTGGTGGAGGGGCGATAGCGCTCAAGGTCGTTGATCTGAGGCAGATCGACGGAATAAACCAGCATGAGCCCGGCAAGCGATCCGGTGATGACGGCGAGCAGCAGCAGCACAGACAGCGCGATCCGGCCGGCGAGCTTGCGCCGTCGCGAGAGAGGAATCCGCTGAGGCTCAAGCCTGTGGATCCGGCCCAGGCCGCGCGGTTGGGAAGACTGATCGGGGGTGGCAGCCAAGAGCTTCAGGCCTCGCGGGCATTCCGCGATCACCACACGCAGGGATACCCAAGCCTAAGGCTAGCATGGTTCAGGTCGGCGAGCCTGCGGAGAGCGGCGTGCCTGTACCACGCCAGGCACCAGCACACGGCCCGCTTCAAATCGCCAGCGGAGGAGAGCTAACTCAACTGTTCTTTGACTTCAGAAGTTCGAGCGCCTTGTCGAGCGGCTCGTCTCCCTTGGATGGTGGCGCTTCCGTGTCAAAATCGTCCTCGGCTGCTGTGCCCACCACGACCGAAGGCGTGACGGCTTCATCCTGAATCTTCTTCCCGTCCGGACCCTCGTACTTGGCCACTGTCAGCAGCAGGGCTGCGCCGTCTGGCAGTTCGATGGTCTTTTGCACCGACCCCTCGCCAAAGGTGCGTTCGCCAACCACGTCGCCGCGCTTGGCGTCCTTGATGGCGTCGGCGGTCAGCTCGGCCGCGCCGTAGGTTCCGCGGTTGATAAGCACCGCCAGGGGAGCGCTGGTGATGAACCTGGCCGGCTCGGCGGCAAAGGTCTGGGTTGGGAACTTCTGTCCCTCAAGCGTGGCCAGCGTTCCCTGGTTAATGAAGAAGTTGGCCAGGCGCAGCCCATCGGCGGCGTCGCCCTCCGAGCAGTCGCGCAGGTCGAGCAGAACCTTCTGCGACTTTCCGGCCGCCTTGAGTCTGGCGGCGATTTCGTCCACGCGGGCCGCGGTGAGCGCGCCAGGCTTGAGATAGAGGATGCTGGCGTTGTCATACTGCTGCTGGCTAAGCGCGGGCGGCGCGGAGATTGTGCGGGTGAGCGTGAGCTTGTCGGGGTCCGATTTGCGCGGGCGGATGACGGCCATCGTGACGGATGTGCCGGGCTTGCCCTCGAGCATCAGGCGGATGACGGCCAGCGACAGCTCGCTGGTGGATTGGTCGCCGATCGACTCAATCACGTCGCCGTCGGCCAGGTGTTCCTTTTCCGCAGGCGAACCGGGCAGGACACTGACCACGGTGGCGTAGCCAAAGCGCTTGGAGACGGTGATGCCGATCTGCGCCACGCCGGTCGCAGGTCGCGCTTTATAAATCTTGTATTCGCTCGCAGTCAGGTAGCTGGAGTCGGAATCGAGCGATTCCAGCAGACCGTGCAGCGCGCCCGTGGTGACGGCGCCAATGTTGGGCTCGGTGACGTAGTCGCTCTGGATGCGCTTGAGCACCTCGGCATAGACGTGCATCTGGCGGTAGGCGCCATCCTGCTCGCCGCCGGCGTGAACGCCGAAAAAGCCGAACTGGCCGAGCGTGAATCCCAGGCCCAGGGCGACAAAAATGG
>JAJYBT010000619.1 GCA_021778875.1 Acidobacteriota bacterium
GGAGGGCGTGACGTATGGAGCTTTTGCCAACGCGGGGCAGGTGTGCGTGGGCACCAAGCGGCTGTATGTGGAGCGCGAGATCTTTGCCGAGGTTGTGAGCCGCCTTGCGCAGCGCGCACAGGAGCTACGTGTGGGCACCGATGTGGAGAGCGATACGGGGGCACTGCACTTCCCTGCTGATCGCGCGCGGTTTGCAAGCCAGGTGGAGGATGCGATCCGGCGCGGCGCCAGAGTGCATTCGCCGCGGGCATGGGTGGAAGGAACGAGCGCGATGGCGCCGGTAATTTTGAGCGGAGTTCCGGAGGATGCGGCGCTGCTGGTGGAGGACACCTTTGGGCCGGTGGTGTGCGCGGCGCCGTTTGACGATGAGCGCGAGGCGGTAACGATGGCAAACGGAAGCGCGTTCGCGCTGAGCGCTAGCGTGTGGACGGAGGATGCGGCGCGAGGTAAGCGCGTGGCAGCGCAGCTGCGCGCGGGGTCGGTTGCGGTGAATGACGCGATCCGGAACATCGCGAATCCGTATGCGAGCTTTGGCGGCAACGGGATGAGCGGCTACGGGCGCTACCACGGACCAGAGGGGCTATATGCTTTTTCGCGCACGAAGAGCTTGATGGTAATGGGCGATGCACGACGGCGGGAGATCCACTGGTTCCCGACCAAGACCAAGACGTATGACCTGTTGCGGAAGCTAATGCGCTTCCGACATGGAGAAGGAAGCTGGATGAAGCGACTGCGGACGCTGCTGCTGGTGGCGCTGGTTCTGGGTTTTGTGATGCCTGGATTTGCGGCGGAGAACGGCCGCGAGGGACGGCTGACGATTGAAGTGAAGCTGCTGCCGAAGTCGCATGGCTCGATTGCGTATCTCGTGTTCAAGTCACCGGATGGGTTTCCGGGAGATACGGCGAAGTCGCTGCGCCATGGGTTCAGCGCGGAGCCGCAGCCAGGGCAGACGAGGATGACGATTGACGCGGGACTGCTGCCGCCGGGTCGATATGCGGTAAGCGTGTATCAGGATGTGAACGGCGACCGGAAGCTAGACCACAACTTTCTGGGAATTCCGAAGGAGCCGGTAGGCGCGTCGGAGAATCCGAAGGGCAGAATGGGGCCGCCGCACTTTGACGAGTGCGCGTTTGCGATGGGCGAGGCGGAAAAGACGATCGAGATTAACCTGGTGCGTTGAGGACGGATGAGCAAAAGCATGGCGGGCAAGAAAGTAGTGGTGATCGGCGCGGGGCTGGGCGGCATGACGGCGGCGATCATGCTGGCAAATCAGGGATTCGCAGTGACTCTGTTTGAGAAGAACAAGCACGTGGGCGGCAAGCTGAACGTGCTCGAGGAGAACGGCTTCAAGTTCGACCTGGGACCATCGATCTTGACGCTGCCGCACATCTTTGAGCCGCTGTTTGCGAACAACGGCAAGGGCTTTGCGGATTATGTTCCGATGGTGCGCGTGGATCCGCAATGGCGGAATTTTTTTGAAGACGGCACGGTGGTGGATCTGTGGGAGAACACCGAGCGGATGCGCAGGGAGCTGGAGCGGTTTGGGCCGGACGCGTTTGAGGACTATGCGCGCTTTGTGGCGTATGCGAAGCAGCAGTATGACATTGTGGACCGCGGATATTTTGCCGAGGGGCTGGACACCTTCTGGGACTTTGTGAAGTTCTACGGATGGCGCGACGCGAAGGGCCTGGATTACATGGGCACGATGTCGGGTGGGATTTACAAGCGGGTGAAGAACCAGTATCTGCGCGACATATTTGAATACTTCATCAAGTATGTGGGGTCGTCGGCGGTGGACTCGCCGGGGTTCATGAACCTGATGCCGAATATTCAGCTGGAGTTCGGGCTGTGGTACGTGCGAGGCGGGCTGTATGAGCTGGCGAAGGGCTTTAAGATGCGGCTGAATGAGACGGGCGTGGATGTTCGGCTGGGTCACGAGGTAACGCGGATCGAGAAGCAGGGGCGGCGGGTGGTGGCCGTCGAGGTGAAGGACAGCGACGGGAAGACGCAGCGCGTGGTTGCAGACTACGTGGTGTCGAACATGGAGGTGATTCCGGCGCTGAAGCGCCTGCTGCAGGAGCCCGCAGGCGTGGTGCGGCGGTATGAGAAATTTGAGCCAGCGTGCTCGGGGATTGTGGTGCATCTCGGCCTGAACAAGGTGTACCCGCAGCTGGCCCACCATAATTTCTTCTATTCGAAGAACCAGCACGCGCACTTCGACCGGGTGTTCAAGCAGCACAAGCTACCGGATGATCCGACGATTTACCTGGTGGCGCCGACGCGGACGGACCCGTCGCAGGCGCCGGAGGGCTGCGACAACATCAAGATATTGCCGCATATTCCGTATATTCAGGATGCGAAGCCGCACACGCGCGAGGACTATGTGGCGCTGAAAGAGCTGTGCCTGGATAAGCTGGAGCGCATGGGGTTGACGGACCTGCGGAAACACATCGTGGTGGAGGATTTCTGGACGCCGATCGATATTGAGAAGAAGTACTTGTCGAACAAGGGCGCGATTTACGGCGTGGTGAGCGACCGGAGGCGGAACTTTGCCTTTAAGGCTCCGAAGCAGAGCCGGGAGTATGAGAATTTGTTCTTCGTGGGCGGGAGTGTGAATCCGGGCGGAGGTATGCCGATGGTGACGTTGAGCGGACGTCACGTAGCGCGCATGGTGGCAGAGGCAGAGCAGGCGCGGAGCGATAGATGATGTGGCTCCTGCTGGCGTGCGTGGCGGGGCTGCTGGCGGGGTTCTGGCTGCTACCGCGCGTGCCGGTGTGTCCAGAGGCAAAGCTGAGCCGATTTGAAGCGCCGTCGGTGTCGGTGGTGATTCCCGCACGTAATGAGGAGCATACCCTGCCGCATCTGCTGCAATCGCTGTCCCGAATGGCGATGGGACCGCAGGAGATTCTTGTGGTCGATGATGAATCAACTGATCACACAGAGGACGCGGCGGTTGAGCGCGGTGCGCTGGTATTGAAGACCAGGCCTCTTCCAGCAGGATGGCGGGGCAAGAACTGGGCATGCCATCAGGGCGCGAAGGCCGCAAAGGGCGAAAGCCTGCTGTTTCTGGACGCAGACACATGGTTTGAGCCGGGAGGATATGAGCGGGTACTGACGCTGTTCGCTGAAGAGGACCCACGGCGGACCGCAGTTTCGCTGCTGCCTTATCACAAGGTCGAACGGCTGTATGAAGAGCTGTCGGTGTACTTCAATCTGCTGATGGCGATGGGGACGGGTGGATTTGCGCTGTTGCAGCGGGCCAGGCTT
>JAJYBT010000620.1 GCA_021778875.1 Acidobacteriota bacterium
GTGGGTGGCGATGACGGCGGTGTGCACGCACCTGGGCTGCACGGTGCAGTACGAGGCGCAGCAGGACCGCATCCACTGCGGCTGCCATGGCGGCGTGTACAACCCGTACACGGGCGCGAACGTGAGTGGACCTCCGCCACGGCCGCTGAAGCTCTACAAGGTGACGGTGAATGACGCCGCGGTGAATGTTTCTCGCGCGTAAGGCGCACACAAGGATACAGGCATGACATCAAAGACCATTCCAAGCACTGTGTATGACTGGGTGGATGAGCGGCTGGGTTTGTCGGAACTGGTTGCCTTTGCGCGCCACAAGACGGTGCCGGTTCATTCGCAATCCTTCTGGTATTACTGGGGCGGCATTTCGCTGTTTCTGTTTCTGGTGCAGTGCTTCACGGGGGTGCTGCTGCTGGTGTACTACCATCCGGGCGCGGATGCGTATGAGTCCGTGCGGCAGATTACGTTTGTGATGCACTTTGGCTGGCTGATTCGCTCGGCGCACTCGTGGTCGGCGAACCTGATGATCTTCTCGATCCTGGTGCACATGTTCTCGGTCTTCTTCATGAAGGCGTATCGCAAGCCGCGGGAATTCGGGTGGCTGAGCGGCATGGTGCTGCTGGGACTGGCTTCGGTGTTCGGCTTCTCAGGCTACCTGTTGCCGATGGATGAGCTGAGCTACTTTGCGACCAAGGTGGGGCTGGAGATTCCGGCGGCGATTCCGTGGATTGGGCCGGCGATTGGCAACATGCTGCGCGGCGGCATGGAGGTGAATGAGTTCACGGTGCAGCGTTTCTTTGCGCTGCATGTGGTGGTGCTGCCGGGACTGTTTTTGCCGCTGCTGGCGTTTCATCTGTGGCTGGTGCAGAAGCACGGCAATGCGATGCCGCCGGCGGAAGAGGCCAGGCCGGCGAGCGAGCGGAAGACGATGCCGTTCTTCCCAAACTTTCTGCGCAAGGATCTGGGCATGTGGCTGATCTCGCTGAATATTCTTGCGCTGCTGGCTTCGGTGTTTCCGTGGACGCTGGGCAAGCCGGCGGACATGCTGGTGCCTGCGCCGCAGGGGATTCATCCGGAGTGGTACTTCATGAGCCCCTTCGAGATGCTGAAGATCCTGGGCGCGATTCTGCCGGGTGCGGCGGGAGAGATTGCGGGCATCCTGGTGTTCACGCTGGGCATTGTGCTGTGGGTGCTGATTCCGTTCTATGACCCGACGCGAGAGTTGGGCAGGCGGGGACGCACGGCGCACTACTTTGGCCTGCTGGCGGTGTTTGCGCTGCTCTCGACCACCATTCTTGGTTACTGGACCGTTCGATAAGAGGCGAGAATCACGATGAATTATCCCTTCTGGAATATTCCGCATATTGGCTCGGGGTGGGTGATCGGCATGATTGCGATCTTCCACGTGATGATCTCGCCGTTTGCGGTGGGCGGCGGGCTTTATCTGCCGGTGGCCGAGCGCAAGGCGATGCGCATGGCGGATGCCGAGATGCGCGCGGGCTGGCTGAAACAGCTGGTCAGCCACTCGAAGTTTTTTCTGATCCTGACGGGTGTGTTTGGAACCGTGTCGGGCGTGGGCATCTGGTTTGCGATCGGATTGACGAACCCGGAGGCGACGAGCACGCTAATCCACAACTTTGTGTTTGGCTGGGCGATGGAGTGGGTGTTCTTCCTGGTGGAGCTGGCGACGGCGGCCGTGTACTACTACACGTGGAACCGGGTGGACCCGAAGCTGCACCTGAAGGTGGGCTGGGTGTATGCGGGCGCGTCGGCGGCAACGCTGATCATCATCAACGGTATTCTCACGTTCATGCTGACGCCGGGCGGCACATGGCTTGCGGTGGCAGGCACGGGGCATGAGGCGAGCAAGTTCTGGAACGCGTTCTTCAATCCGACGTACTGGCCGAGCCTGTTCCTGCGGACGGGCGTGTGCACGTCGCTGGCGGGCATCTGGGCGCTGATTACGTCGAGCCGGATGAATGGCGAGAAGGAGCCGGCGCTGAAGTCGATGCTGGTGCAGTGGAGCGTGAAGTGGCTGGTGCCGTCGTTTGTGGCCACGCCGTTTCTGCTGGTGTGGTACCTGTTCATGGTGCCCGCCTCGCAGCGCGCGCTGCTGACGCTGGGCATTGACACGATCAACTCGGGCACGTTCTCCACGGTGACGCGGATTTCGCTGATCATCATCATCACGTCGGCGACGATTGTGGGCGTGGCGTATTTTCTGGCGTTCCGCAATCCGACGGACTTCAACCTGTCGCATGCGATGGCGGTGCTGCTGTTGGGACTGATTGCGACGGGCGCGGGCGAGTATGGCCGCGAGATGCTGCGCAAGCCATTCGTGATCGGCGAGTGGATGTACTCGAACGGAGTGCGCGTGCCGTATGTGGAGCGCATCAACGCGCAGGGATATCTGGCGAATACGAACTGGGTGTGGAACGGATCGAACAGCAGCTACTCGCGCGGAGAGGCGATCTTTCGCGGCGAGTGCGGGGCATGCCACACACTGGACGGCTACCGGCCGCTGCGGCAACTGCTGAGCGGACGCGACCGGGACTCGATCCGGAACTTTGTGGTGATGCTGCACGAGCACAAGCCGGACTCACCGTACCGGAGATTCATGCCGCCGATGGTGGGAACCGACCAGGACGTGAATGATCTTACCGATTATTTGAACGCGCAGGTGAATCCGCCGCAGCCCGCCGGGCAAAAGCCAACGCTGACGGCGCAGCGCTGAGGCAAAGCACAACAGCAAGCAGCAGGCACGTGAAGGTCCGCGGAGAGCGGACCTTCTTGCTTATTGGTCACCAAGTTCGTAGGGGATGGCGAAGCGGCCGATCTGGATGAGGGACTTGTCCGTGGGCGGCCAGATGTGTAGGCTTTCCACGCGGGTGCGGCCGACGATGCGATGCGCTTCCACGGTGCCGATGGGCTCGCCGGTGGTGGCCATGTTGAAGTGCACTTTGAGCGAGTCGCCGTCGCGCACCCAGCCGAAGACGTAGTCGCCGGGCTTGAGCTCAAGGCCTCCGATGCGGACGGGCGACTGCACGACGAGGTAGTGGGAGTACTTGCCGTCTGCGGAGTAGCCGGCGGTGATGAGCACGACGCCGGCGATGTAGCGGCCCTGGCTGTTGACGATGCCGCTGGCGGTGCGCATCTCCGTCTCAATGTGCTCCTTTTCCACCTGCGCGCGGGCGGGCAGCAGCGATGCGAGTTCGGAGTCCGTGGCCTGGCGCCAGACGGTCTTTCTGGCATGGGCGAGGGGAGCTACGA